>NZ_JAUBTI010000115.1:0-19738 GCF_036702415.1 Microcoleus sp. D3_18a_C4
CGTCCTTTTTGGACGGGCGGGACGCCCATCCCACAATAACAATTAAAATTGTAAGTTATTTAATTCGCGATCCTAAGGATGAGTGTAAAAATGATCCGTACTTTTGATGCAAAATCTTATACAGATTTACTTGTTCAGTATCAACCAAAACCGATCGCAAATGAAGCAGAAAACGAGGCCGCGATCGCTCTCGCTTGCGAACTGGAACACCGCCCTATGCGATCGCTGGAGGAAGAGCTATTTCTGGAGCTTTTGATAACGCTGATTGAAAAATTTGAATCTGAAAATTATCCGATTACTGCAGGAAATGCTGCTTCAATGTTGCAACATTTAATGGATGCGAGAGATTTGGACAAATCTGATTTGATTCCTGTTTTGGGAACGGAAACTGAGGTTGAGAAAGTTTTTGTTAGTGGAAGGGCGATCGAAATAGATGAAGCCACGAAGTTAGCCGATTTTTTCCACGTGGATATTAGTTTGTTTCTTTAATCGCGATCGTTTTGGTTTGCATGATAATAAGGTTGTTAGCGAACTTGAATGATGTCAAAGTTATCGCGATTGCCAATACGATAAAATAAGAAGTCAGAATCGAGAGTAAGAATTTGACGATACCCTGTTTTTTCAGCAGTCAAAACTAGGGTGGCATCAGCTAAATCCATTGGTCGATCACGATACTGTTCCATCAGTTCCAATAAACGGCTGTAGTCACCTTCCTGAATCTCGTAAATTGTCAGCATTTTATCTAAAAGAAGTTGACCCAAATGTTTTTGCATCATCCATCCGCCTCGATGAAGAGCAAGATACATGGCTTCTGTCAGACATGACCAGGTTGTAAGGAGAGGCTTTGCTAAGGGCATAACCGCATTTTGGTAAGCCACGTGCTGAGGCTGGGTACGATCGACCAGACAAAGTAAAACTCCTGCATCGCATAGGATCATAGCTCTAAACCTTGTTGCCGATACTTGTTGAGTAGGAGTTGCTGATATTCGCTCTCAGGCTCATTAGTCGTTACTTCCAAGCGATCGACCTCCTCGAACCATTGTGCCCAAGCTTTAGCAATATCGTCTGGGATTTTGGCATCAGCTATTCTATATTGGTGCTTGTGCATCACAAAGTCGATGAACTCGCTGACTTCTGGCAAGAATGATTCTGGAAGTTGCTGCAATTTGGCGATCGCGATCTCACGAATAGTCATAATAGTTGCCTCTTTCAGTCGTCTTTATTTTAATTGGAGGTCAAATGTTTGATAGGCAAATTAAAAAAATTAACTCCTGCAAACTTGCTACTGGGCGGCATTGGCAGTTGTCCGACGATGGCGACGAGCGGCAATCCGTTTAGCTAAAGCTAAAGCAGCTTCATTTGCAACATAACCACCAGTCTTAAGGGCATGAGCAAGTTTTTGAACTTCGCTACCTGAGACTGGTTGGGAAATTGTATGTAGTGGGTACTTCATTACGAAACCTGATTCACTAACTATATTGTAACAGGGGCGACGGCTACCAATAAGACTCGTAATTGAATTGACTTGATTGCTTTCTGCCTATTTACTTTGACTACTCCCAAGCGTAGATACCACCACGAGCCAAAAAATTATCCACATTCCAACCTACTTGGGCTAGGGCAGCATCTACACCCACTTCCAAAATTGATGAACTGTACAAATGACGCCCCGTTGTAGTGTTGTAAAACTGCCCTTGTGGATTGATCATTACATAGGAATCTCTCATCAAGTCGTTTGTCTCTACAACAGGTCGGAAGTTCTCCCCTAACAAGGCTTGGTGTCGTTCCACAAATTCTTGAAACTGCTGTGTCGAAATTAGCAGTTCTTCAACACTACCATCATTTTGACCGTCTACTGGCAGCACTTGAAAGACTTTCCACCGCTCTGGGCGCACCCGCCGTACAAACTCTGACATATCTTCTTGGAAGTTAAGGCGAGTAACTACTGTATTGAGTTTGACATGGATAGTGTATCTGTGTAGCTCATCAAACAAAGCTATAGAACGCTGTACATGATCTCCATTACCCCGCCCTAATTTTTTTTGAATTACTTCTGAAGCAGAATCTACCGACAAAGCGACCCAATCAATATTACCACTGTGCTTTTCTAATAATTCAGCTATTCGCGCACCATTGCTAACAATACTTGTTACAAATCCCAAACGACGCGACTCGGATAAAAGTTCACCAAGGTATGGGTGTAGTGTCGGTTCTCCTCCAGCAAAGTTAATTTTTTCCGTCCCGGCCTCGCGCAATAATAAAAGAAGACGTGTGGCATCGCTGAAAGTTAAATATCCTTGAACATCACGAAAGGTGGCAAAGCAAAATCTGCAATGGTAATTGCATGGTTTCCACAGATGAAAATTTACAGATATTGGTCGCATAGTAATAATTTATATTGCTTAAGTAAGGGAAAACTTATAGTTAGTTAGTCGATGCCGAAAACTCAATAGACCCCAGAACGGGTGTAGTTTTGCTAATTCTGTCTAGTTCATGACACAAAATAGAATAAGCCTGCTCAGGGTCGGAATTTGTCGTATCAATCTGCAAAATAGGAATATCAACTAGGGCAAATATGCGCTTGTATGATTCAGAAACGTTGTATTCAAGAGAAACTTTATCCCCATACCATTGGATAGGTACTTCCTGGCTTCGATTGGCAATGCGCTGGTTAATTACGGGTTGAGATGCTGTCACATAAACAACAACATCAGGTAATAAAAATTTTTGTTCTGATTGCAAAAGGCGAAAATGATAGGATAAATCCTGCTGCATCAGTAAACTGTGATAAGCGAAAGTAGAAAATATATATCTGTCAGCCACAACTCCTGAATCATTCAACTGTAATGCGTACTCATGGTTACGCATAATGTTGCACAGACTATAAAAATGAAATGTGCTAATTGGGGAATGAGTGGCAGCTATTTGCTTTCTTATAGAAATTAACTCAGGCGGTATGCTAGTGTAATAAGAAAAACTGTGACGCTTGGCAAACAGCTCTGCCAGAGTAGTTTTACCAGCGCCATCTAATCCTTCAAATACCACAAAAGGAAACTGCTTCATAACGTTAGATACTGTAAGATGTGAAATAAGATGTGAAATTTCACTGCATTAGCACCACTATTCTGGTGACAGTTTAGCCTCAGACTGCCCTCGGCTGTCCGATTAACCTTCCATAACTATCATCCTTTTCCGAGAATATGTAAATCCGTACTTCTACTGAATATTGCACTAAATGTAACAGGAAGAATCGTTATACCCGCAGCAATAAGTTGAGGTTCAATCTCTTCAAAATTGCCCTGTAAGGGGAGTTTTCCAATATTGAGTTTAATTGCCATCTCCCAAAGACTTGCAATGCTCAAGAAAACATCGTCTGCAGATTCAATCTTGTCTCTAGTTGACACTGGCAGATTTGGATCATGGGATACAAACCAGATCAAAGCATGAGTCTCCAATAGTAATCTATTCATTCCATGTATTCCTTCATATCCTCAAGCGGCTTATCAAAGTCATCAGGTAGCGGTAAAACAAACATTCCTTTCATTGTTCCGGCAATTCGACGCTTCTTTGTCAGCTTTTCTTGACTTAAGTTTTTAGCCTGCTTTTCGATCAAAAACTCAATATAATGAAGCACTTCTGTCTGAAGAGACTCAGGGAGTTTTGCTAATTTTTCTAAAATGACTGGCTGTATCATGGTTTCTTCTCGCGATCGCCCATCTACTCTATTAAAGCACCAAAACCCAATGTCAGCAACAGAATAGCCCATCATCTAGCCCGATCACCCAAAATCGCACTCACACCATCACTATCTTGCAACTTGCCGAAAATTACCCGATCGACTATTCTTCCTAGTAGATATCATCTTGATATAACAACCAACAAAAACATGACAGCAATATTACCGCCTTGGATAGTTTTAGACTCCCTATTGCACAACTGGCTACTAGAAGATATCGGTAGGGGCGATCGCACAACATCGGCCTTATTTCCCGCAAACAGCATCCAGGGTACTGCTAAATGGATAGTCAAAGAAGCTGGAGTCATTGCCGGATTGCCAATTGCCGATCGCACATTTAAACTTTTAGAGAGCAGCCTCAGTTTCATCCCCCAAGTACCGGAAGGGAAATTGTGCGAGAAAGGAGAAGTAATTGCCGAAATTTCCGGCAATTTCGATGCGCTGCTAACCGGAGAAAGAGTGGCATTAAACTTGGCAATGCGTTTGAGCGGCATCGCTACTTTAACTCAGAAATATGTTGACAAAATTGCCGATTTGCCCGTGCAATTAGTGGATACTCGCAAGACAACGCCCGGATTGAGATTGTTGGAAAAATACGCAACTCAAGTCGGCGGTGCTTGTAATCACCGGATGGGATTAGATGACGCCGTGATGATTAAAGACAATCACATTGCGGCGGCTGGAGGAATTGCAGAGGCGATCGCCCTAATTCGCAATTCTATCCCCTATCCGCTGACGATCGAAGTCGAAACCGAAACTCTCGCCGAAGTAGAAACAGCTTTGCAGCACAAAGCCGATATTATCATGTTAGATAATATGTCCTGTGATTTGATGCAGCAGGCAGTTGCAATAATTCGCCAAAAGAGCGATCGGGTAAAAATTGAAGCTTCCGGCAATGTTACTTTAGAAACAATTAGAAGTGTAGCCGAAACCGGAGTTGACTATATTTCTACCAGTGCTCCGATTACGCGATCGACTTGGCTGGATTTGAGTATGAAAATTAATAGTAATACCCGCAGTCCGGCAGGGGTTTAAACCCCTGCCTCAAAGCTGAAGTCCTCGCTTCAGAGGACTAATAGACATCTCCAAAAAAGAACTTGAAACCCAAGTCAAGCCTAAGCTAAAATCTAATTTCGAGAGAAGTCTAATGAATTATTCAGTCCTCTTTTAGAGGACTTTCGCTATGAGCCAGGGGTTTAAACCCCTGGCGGTATTTGGGGCCCGATCGATATTTCGGCTGAAGTTGATACCAATGGGCAATGCCGTGGGGAGCATCTCAGTTTTGCATTTACAGTGCGAGCGTCCCCGCTCGCGTATTGTACAATACGCGAGCGGGGACGCTCGCACTACAATAAAAAAAATGCTTTTTACAAAACTGAGATGCTCCCAGGCCGTGTCCGACCTTGGTGAGAGTCAACTGTCAACTATTGGTTAGTTATTACGAATAACCAATAACCAATAACCACTAACTACTAAAAAATTACTACTTCGAGATAAAATGAACCCAAAAATTCCCGTCAGGTATACAGAGGCTGCGGATTAAGCGGTAAGTATAGTGCAAGTAAGCACCGCTGACACTTGTATCGTAGCCAGTTCGGAACCACTCGCCATAGGGATCGTGGACGAAGAATCCCTCGCTGTCGTAGCCTGCGGCAACTATAATGTGACCGAAAGACGTGAAGTATCCGTGGATGACAGCGGGATTTCCGCTGGCTAGCCAATCTTGAACGTCATCAATAGTTGCATTCTCGGTAAAGAAATCTTGAGCGCCGTAATCTCTAACAATCTTTGCTAAATCGTAGGGGTCCCAGCGACTGTAACCTTTGGCGATCGCATATTCGTAAAGTTCGTCTTCATATTGCCCGGTTTGTTTGCGCCGCGGCACCTTCAAAAAGTCCATACACATCGCTAATGAAGTTACATTGCAAGAACCTGTAGGATTGTTGAAGTTATCCATTTGCGATCGATAAGGAATGCCAAGCCTGACAGTTGGGGGATTCGGTTTGGGAAAAAACAGAACGCCGTCTTGAGTAATTTGAGCGTGCCCTCCGAAAACATACCAAACCCCTGAACCTTTGAAAGACTCGTTGCGGAGAGCAACTCTGATGTGACCGCGAGCCGGAGCAAAAGCCAGGATCTCAAACTCTTTTCCGGCTGGTATTACTTGTTTTTCCGAGTCTTGAAGTTGAGAAGATGCCAGCGGTTTCGATTTCAAAATCGTGTCTCTAAGCGTTTTCAGGATCAGGGGAGGTGTGATAATGTCCCCTGGTTTGGTTTCGATTAGCTTTTTGGCTGTGACTGCTCCCAAAAAACCAGCTTCGCCGCACTTCATCAGAGTTTGAAATCGGTGGAGTGCAGCAGTAGAGAGAGGGCCAAATTCCCCGTCTACGGGAGGCTTCAGTAAACCCAGGTCAATGAGGCGGCTTTGAATTTGGGCACTGAGTTCGTCGTTAGCAGCGATTGCTTTGACATCGTACCTAATGTTTGAGTTGAGAAAGTTTTGTAATTTCATGCTTGCGTGCCCCTGTCAATCGATTTTAGATTTTAGATTTTAGATTTTAGATTTTAGAATTACGATCGCCGATCAATCTGGTTTCCTAGACTAAATTGCTTGCTCGTCAATAATTCCCAGTTTATCGTCTCATAAAATTACGGTAATTTTGCCGATCAATCGATTTTAAATTTTAGATTTTAGATTTTAGAATTACGATCAATCCGGTTTCCCTCGACTAAATTGCTGGCTCGTCAATAATTCCCAGTTTATCGTCTCATAAAATTACGGTAATTTTACCGATCGCCCGAACCTTAAAGGCTTCATATTAATTATTTGATACAAAACCTTCAAGGCGCGGGCCGATCGAATTTCACGCACTATTGACTAAAAATCCCTCGTGCGCGTTGGCATTCTTTCTGCCGAATGCCGAATGCGGTTGGATGCCTCAAAAGCAGAGCGATGGCAGAATTGCCCTGTTGAGGCGATCGTCCGATTTATGCTTCGTCTGGCCGAATTACCACAACACCCATTGCGTCGGGAGACAGATATTTGACGGCCGCTTCTCGGAGATCCTCGGCAGTCTGAGCTTGGATGCAGGCGGCATAGTTGAGGGCGGGAGCGATATCTCCTACCATCGACTGATAGTAACCGTACAAACTTGCTCGATCGCTCGGAGTTTCGTTACCAAAGATAAACCGATTTGCTACTTGGGTGCGAATGCGGGAAATTTCAGCATCTGTCACCAGTTCGGTTTGGAGAGTGCGGATGTGTTGGACGATGGCTGCTTCCACTGCTGCCAAGTTTTCTGTTGCTAGTTGAGCGGAAATTGAGAATACGCCGCCGAGTCGCTGAGTCATGTTGCTGACCGAAATTGACGACACTAGCCCTTTTTCTTCGCGCAAATCCTGCACCAAGCGAGTTGTGCGGCCGTGACCCAATATTGTCGCCAAAACGTCCAGGGCATAAGTTTCGGACATTTCCATGAAACCTGGCACTCGCCACATCACGATCAGTCGGGCTTGCTGAAGGGCAGAGTCTACAAATTCGCGGCGGACTGTTTCTGTAAAGGGCGATTCTTGGCCGTAGTTCAGGATTTGGGGCTCAGGGTGAAAGTTGCCAACAGCAGGCACATTTATTTTGTTGTTTTGTGCTGTACTTTTTGCTGCAAAACTGTCTGCGACAATTTCTATTAGTTGATCGACTGGCAAATTGCCGACAGCTACGGCTGTCATGGCCCCTGGGTGATATCTGCTGCTGTGGAAATCCCGCATTTGTTGCGCTGTCAACTGTTCGATTACCGCAGTCGGGCCGAGTACCGGTCGCTTGTAGGGCAGGACTTCAAACGCTAATTCCATCGATCGCTGATAGGTGCGGCGGCGGGGATTGTCTTCCGATCGTCTAATTTCTTCTAAGACTACCAGCCTTTCGCGATCGAAGGCGTCGTCGGGAATGCTGGCGTTGAGCAACACATCGACTTGCAGAGGAGCTAGTTCGGCAAAATCTTTAGGAGCTGTGGTGATGTAATAGTTAGTGTAATCTTGGCTGGTGGCTGCATTGGTGACAGCGCCGCGCTGCTCGATCGCGCGCTCAAATTCGCCACTGGGAATGCTCGGAGTTCCCTTAAAAATCATGTGTTCTAAAAAGTGAGCCATCCCGTTAATGTCGTCTGGTTCGACGGCTGAGCCTAAATTGAGCCACACGCTGAGGTTAACAGCATCGACCGGCAAGTGTTCGGCTATAACGGTGAGGCCGTTGGGGAAATGGCGGATTGTTGGGGCGTTGAGGGGCGATCGGGCTGAGGTTTTGAGTAGGGTGGATGTCATTGTGCTTTTAAATTTATCTTGTTCTTTATATCTTAAAGGGTCTTTAAGGAAGAGCTCAGGCATTGGACATTTTGGCCGAAAAATGCAATGGGATATGGACGGTAATGCACGCACCGAGTTTTTGGTCTCCCTGGAGCAAGTCCTGTTAACGTATTTCTGCGATCGCGATCGTTAATTTATCCTAATAGTTGCCCAAGTCCTCAGTTTTTTTTGTAACAGCAAAAGATGGAAAATCGAAGATTGAATAACAACTTAGTATTTCCACAAGCAGCTTTTCAACGATTTTGGCGATCGACTTCGGGGAAAATCGGCTTAATTTTGACTGTAGCGCTGACGATCTCGGCACTGTTGGCCCCCCTACTTTCCCCTTACGATTCGGCGGTCGATCGAGATTATTTGTCGCGCTTAGTGGCTCCTAGCGCTAAACATTGGTTTGGTACCGACAGTTTGGGGCGAGATTTGTTGGTGCGGGTGTGGCACGGATTGGGGATATCTTTACTCGTCAGCCTGGTTTCTGTGGGTGCGGGTTTAATTGTGGGAGCGCTTTTGGGGCTGGTGGCCGGGTATTTTCGGGGGTTTCTGGAAATTGCGATCGGCACTTTGGCGGATATTTTGTTAGCTTTTCCTTCGATTTTACTGGCGATCGGCGTTGTTACCGTCACCGGGCCGAGCCTGCAAAGCGTAATTATCGCCGTCAGCCTCGTGCAAATTCCGATTTACATCCGCTTAACTCGCAGTATGGTGCTGTCTCTGCGGGAACAAGAATTTGTTTTGGCTGTCAAAGCCTTGGGCGCCAGCGACTTGCGGATTATTTTTCGCCACATTTTGCCGGGAAGTCTCGCGCCTCTAGTTGTACAAGCAACTCTTTCGACTGGTACGGCGACACTAGAAGCTGCCGGTTTGGGTTTTTTGGGTTTGGGCGCACAGCCGCCGGTTCCTGAGTTGGGGACGATGCTTTCTGATGCTTTTAAGGGCGGATACGCTCTTTCGTCTCCTTGGACTATTTTGTTTCCAGGTTTGCTGATTACCTTGACTGTTCTGGGTTTCAATCTTTTGGGGGATGGCCTGCGAGACGTTTTAGACCCCAGAGGGAATTAGAGGGGAAGTGGGAGATGAGGAGAGGGGGAGAGTGTCCGAGTGGAAAAAATCCTCCTTCTACCCTCGAACCTCAACATCCATCCGTTACATCCCTTGCATCCGGCACACTGCGACCGCAGCCGAACTTCCTCCTCCCTCTAAAATCTAAAATCTAAAATCTAAAATCTAAAATTGATCGACTTGACTGCTGTCACGATCTACGCGAAACTTTACATACAACTGATGTATTGCTTCTACCTATTAATAACTTCTGTTAAGTTGTGACTCAAAACCTATCAATTAGTCAAAATTGATATAGCGCTTTGTCAGTCAGCCAACTCTCAAGAAGCTACTTCAGGAGGCATCGTCCCTGGCTTGCTGGTGTCGGTGTCTGTTCTCAATATTCCTATTCAGTCAGCCCGCATTATGGAAACACTAGAGTTTGTGATCTATCCAGATGGCCGCGTACAGGAAACAGTCACCGGCATTGTCGGTGCTTCCTGTGCTGAGGTAACGGCTGCAATTGAAGCTCAGCTCGGCGTGGTGCTTCACCAAGAGTCAACATCTGAATATTTCACGCAAGCGCTGCATCAGTCAGCCGAAGCGACAGCCCAAGTGGCTTTTAGCGATTGGTAATTTTTTTTGTTGAGTTCACTTAAATTTTTTTGGAATCACCATGTCACACTTTAGCCAAATTAAAACCCAGATCCGCAATTTGAATTCTTTGGAAGCTGCTTTAACTGACTTGGGTATCGACTGGAAGTCGGGCCCAACTGAGGTGCGCGGCTATCGCGGCCTAACCAGCACCGCTGAGGTCGTGATTGAGCAAAAAAACGGCTACGACGTAGGTTTTAGCTGGAACGGGACTGAGTATGAATTGGTGGCTGACTTGCAGTTTTGGCAGCAAGCTTGGTCTGTAGACCGTTTTCTGAATAAGGTGACTCAGCGCTACGCTTACCATACTGTGGTGAATGAAAGCGCTAAGCAGGGTTTCCAAATTTCTGAGCAAAAGCAAAATCAAGACGGTTCGCTCCGCTTGGTGGTGCAACGCTGGTGCGCTTAATAATTTTTCGAGATTTTTGCAATCTTGTCTCATCAAAGTCCGCCTGCGCGGACTTATTTACTATTGTGGGGGTCTAAATGTCTGAGCTTTCTGGACTCGGAATAGATACAGCAATCGATCGCTCTGGTTTAGAGCCGGAGTTGGGGGGATTTTTGCGGGATGCGCCCGATCGCTCTGGTTTGGAACCGGAGTTGGGCGGGGTGTTGCGCCAAAAAGGTGTCTATGTTGATGAGATTACCTGTATTGGCTGCAAGCACTGCGCTCACGTTGCTCGCAATACTTTTTACATTGAACCGGATTACGGTCGATCGCGCGTAGTTCGACAAGACGGGGATTCTGAAGAGTTGATTGCTGAGGCGATGGACACTTGTCCGGTGAATTGCATTCACTGGGTTGATTACACCGAACTCAAGAATCTGGAAGAAGAACGCAAGGATCAGGTGATTCCTGTCGTTGGTTTTCCGGTGGATATGGCGACAGTTAAGGCCGGTATTCGCCAGCGACAAAAGAATAAGTTGGGCGATCGTAAGTTCAAAGGTTGATTAACAGTAAGACTTTTTCTGACATTTGCTAACAATCACTTACATTTGCCTTCTTGTCTTCATGTCATATAGAATGAATTTAGCCACTCAGATGTAGGTGAAAAACCTTGGTAGTACGCAACCGCTATATAAATAAGTTGCCTCTACATTATCAAAGCAAATAATCAGATTGGCTAAGAGCTGTAAGCGATAACCAAGCTGAAGGCAAGAATATAAGTGCTTGTAGAAATTTCTACGGGCATCGGTTGATACGCCTTGGTTGAGATATGATCTCAACTTATGTATTTGTTAGCAAATGTTAGCAAAAAAGTATCGGTAGCCATTGAAATCCACAATTGCCATCCGCAGCTTGAAACCTGTGGCTCAAACAACAAAAACAGCCCGCGCGGGCTGTTTTTTGTATACATTGTATAGTTAATTTATTTGAGAGGATGGTGCTCAGCGAGAATTTTCTCAACTCTAGCTTCGTCGATTCTGGCAGTTAATGTTGTTGCCTCGTTGTTATCGCGAATGGTTTTTGCTAAAGTAAAAGACGAGCCGACTGAAAAAGTTAAACCCATGCCCATAAAAGCTTTTTGCCAGGGATCTACCTGTAAATAAATGATACCTACAGTAGTTGCGGAAAGGGCAACAATAAAAGAAACCCAGCACTGAAGTATCCAAGCATTAGTATCTTTTTGGCGTATGATTTGTTTCTGCATAGTGCCTCTAAATCAAATATATCTTTTGGTGGATTAACTTAAAGCATAGAGAGTGCGACTGAAGCGGTCAGGAGAGCAGGGGACAGTTTCGATAAGTGAACAGTGCGATCGGGCTTTTGACTAAAAATTAGAACGCTGTAGATAGGGTTTAAGGCTCAAGGAAGACTGGGTGGGAGTAGACAGTTGGGAAACTGGACTAAGGGAGATTGATTTGGGATGTGGTTTTAGGGAGCATTTTCAAAAGTTCTTTTCGGTTCTTGCAGGACTTTACCAAACCCGACTGGTGTACCTTAGCGATGAAAGGTGCTTGATTCCCCAGAATAAATCGTTGCATATTTTCTAAGGCATTTACAAAAGCTTGTGCCACTACCACTCCAGGAACATCGCCGTCCACAAATGCAAAAAGCCGTACATTGCCTTGAGCCACGGCTAATAACTCCAAAGGACGGGTAGCGATTTTCTTGTCCTTTGTTAATACCACCCAATTGTCCTTTCCAACTATCTTCAGCCAATCCACATCCTTCATATCTGGATCAAAATAATCGTCGTGAATTTCTACTGTAGCCCCCACATTTCGTAGTGAATCTGCCAGTTTCGTTCCTAAACATCTGTCTATGAAAAATATCTCATTCATGCTGCTACTAGCGGAAGTTCGCAGCGAATACCTTCCTCAATTTGGAGCCGATCGCAATTGTAGTCTTCAGCAAGTTCATCGATGGAATCCCCAGCTTTGTAACGTTCCGCCAGCATAGCTGTGGGAATGCCAGTTCCAGCTAAAACTGGACGGCCAAATGATATTCTGGGGTCAATCATCACTGTTTTAGGTTCGTCGGCACCTGGTAGCTTCGTGAAAGGGTAGAGTTTGAGGGGTAATCCAGCTTCATCTCGTACAATGCGATCGAAATAAGTTTTTAGAATCTGTCTTGCTTCCTGTTCCCTGTCGGATGCTGCAAGCTTCTGTCCGAATCTCTCAAATAAAAGAGCTATTCCCTCGGTTTGAAACTCAATTCCACCGTATAATTGAGGAGTCGAAAGATGATCGTTGATGTAGTCGAGTTCAGTGCTAAGTTGTTTTCGGGAGAATCCAGTAGCCTTAAAAATGGCAATCAAGACATGAGCCTCTACCAAATTTGTGAAAGAAAGTAGTGTAGTTTTGGACTGGGGAAGCAGTTCAAAATTGTTGGGGTGAGGTAACTTAATCAGTGGCTCAAAGAAGCGCTTGTCCGCTTTTGTTTTCGAGAACCAGCCACCCACCCAATCTCGCAACCTATCCTTGGGCAGCCTGAGATATTGCGCTGCTTGAGGGATAGAATATATAGGAATCTCGCGCGGATCGAAGTTGTTAGTATCAAGCATAGCAGTTGTCCTAATGCTAAATACTTATATTTTTGCACAGTTCGCGGGCGATCGCAAAAATCTCTCCCTTCCATACCCAGATACCCGACTTCTTCAAGAAATCGGGTATCTAAAGCAACCTAATTAGCTCCTAAAAACGCTACGGATTACTTATTTTTCTGCTGAGTCTTCGCTTGTTCGATCGCAATTTCCCTCACTGCTTGCAAAGAACTCAAATTCGATGCTCCCTCAATCGCCTTCACCGCCAAATCTTGAACCTGTTTCAAAGCAGAATCCAGTTGTTTCGACAAGCTAGCAAGGCGCGCATCTTGATTTTGAATTGTCTGCAACATCCCTTGAATTTGCAGTTCATAATTTTGCTTTTGCCCTTCGATGTCTTTAGCAGACAAATCAGCCTTAACTTTCGCTTGATAATTGCCAATATTGCGGCCGTTATCTTTCCCGTTCTTGATATTAGCTTCCAGTTCTTTCGGAAAAGCTTCTACCTTAGCTTTCACCTCAGCATAAAGTTTTTCCCGTTCCGAAATAGATTTTTCGCGTTCCGCCCACTGTTTCTCCTGTTCTTGCTGAAACTCTTCGATTTCTTGATACAGCCTTTTCTGGCGCTGTTCGTATTCTTCGATGTCCAGATTTCGCTGAAGATTCAAATCATAATCATACAACTCTTCATCCCGATCGCGAGCTTTTTGATGATTCTCATGGCGTTCTTTAACGGCCAACTTTTGCAGTTCCTGCTCTTTTTCCCAAGCTTGCCGGCGTTCCAACAATTCCTGTTCAACTGTTTCGCGCTGTTCGCTGAGTTCGCCAGCAAAAGTTTTCGCGCTTTCTTCGTACTGTTGAATTAAATTGTCCAGCGTATCTTCTGCAACATCTTCTAAACTGTGCAACTCTTGCAGTTGTTGAATTTCATCGCCCACGGTGCGCCGCAATTCTTCGAGTTTAGCAGCTTCCGAAGTTAACTTTTCAGACAACTCGCTGACAGCGCCACCAAAGCCAAATTGCAGCAAAATCAAATTGTCGATTGTAGACTGCATTTTTTGTGGATTTTGAGTTAAAGCCATTGGTTTTTGTGCCTCCACAATAGGTTTTTCTGGGGCTGCTGTTTGCTTTTGGGAAGCATTTAGCTGTTCGATTTGCGATTCTAACTGCGCTTTTTCTTGCGCTGCTTCCTTGTACGCTTCTAGAATTTCAGCCTTGGTGCTTTTGTCGCTAAGTTTTTTGTTCATGACTTTTCATTTCTTAATAGCGTGGAAAATTTCTGTCATTTTTTCGTAAAGTGGGCATTGCACACCCTACTGCGTTTTAAGCTTTGCTGGCAAAAGCTTTCATTGCCAAATCTTGCGCTTGCTTCATCGTGGCTTGCAGTTGCGCGGAAATTTCGGCAATTTGTTCGGTTTGTCGCCCAATTGTCTGCTGTAGAGATTGCACTTTCAATTCATATCCTTGCTTAGTGCTTTCCCATTCTTTCTCCACTAAATCTGCCTTGACTTTAGCTTCGCGGGAAACTTCTTGAATTGCTTCTTCTTTGGCTTTGACATAAGCCTGTTTGAGTTCTTCCTCAAATCCGGCGGCTTTTCTTTGATTCTCTTCAAACTCCGCTTGATTGTCACTCAGGACTTGTTCGCGTTCTACCCAATTTTTTTCTTTTTCGCGAGTAGATTGTTGCAATTCCCGTTCTAGTTTGCGTTTTGTTTCTTCGTATTCGTCAGTTTCGACTTTGCGGGTGCGTTCTAATTCGTAGTGATAGTCTGCTGTTTCCCGCTGGCGTTCTTTTGTTGTTAGTGCAATCTCTTCTTGAATTGCTATGTCAAAAGCTTGCTGTTCTTTTTCCCAAAGCTTGCGTTTTTGGGTCGTGTCTTTTTCGAGAATTTCGCGTTGGTTAGCAGCGTTTTGTTCCAGCAGGGTCAATTTTTCTCGGTGCTCTTGAGTTAAAATGTGGAGGGCATCTGCTACAACTCTGATTTGCTGCAACTCTTGCAATTGTTGGGCTTCTATTTCGATCGCGCGTTTTAATTCGTCTAATTTGGAAGATTCCGCCTTCAGTTTTTCGGAAAGTCCGCTGATGGTGCTGCCGAAATCTAATTGCAAGTCAGCCAAGCCTTTGACGATGCTGTCGATTGTGTAGGTGGAAGCGACTTCGAGGAGTTGTTTGTTTTTGGCTTTTTCGGCTGACTGTTCTTTGGTTTCGACTTTGGATTCGATCTTTTTCTTGTCGGCTAAAATCTGCTGAAAGTTTTGCAAAATTTGGGCTTTGCTATCCTTGGCAGTTGCTATTGTCATAATGTTTGCTTCTCCTGATTATAACTTTTCGAGACTTGTGAGTGAGACTTTCTCAGTTATTCTAAGTTGCGGAGTTGGCTGAGAATGGAGCGGTATTTTCGGGCTGCGTCGGGTTTTTGTTCTGGATTATCGCTGGCTAGAGTTTTGAGAAGTTTCCAGCAGCGATCGCACCGATTTCCTTCCCAGCAGCCGCACTCATCAATTATACTCAAAAGTGCGCCTTTTAGCAATTGATTTTCGGCTAACAAAGCTCGGTAATTCCGCTGGACTGATTCGGCTACTAAAGTCATGTGCTGGAAGTCTTGGGTGAGACTTTCGATGTCGTTAACTGCATCTGTCCGAATTTGGTCTAGCAGCTCAAGATTCTCTCTCAAACGACTTTCTTGCAGATTTGGTTTGGTTTTCAGCTTGGTTAATTTCTTCATTTCACTCTGTTGTAACAATTATGGCAAAGGCGCGATTTAATCGCGCCTTTACAACAGAATTAGAACAAGTCAGCAGTTGATTTGTCTTCCGCTGGCGGTAGCGACATAGCGCCGTTGGAATTCAAAGCAATAGCATCGCTTTCACCGCCAGCGTGAGCAGCCATCAAGCAGGCAACTTGCTGTGCCGGCAGGTTATCTAAACACACCATTGCTTTTGTTCCTTCTAAGTCAATCATCCGCGATTGATTGCTAGAATCTGACAAAACTGCTGCGGCTTGGTCGATAACCGCCCAATCTTTCCGCTCGTTCCAAGACCATTTCAAGCTGTAGTAGTTGATCGGTTTTACTACTCCGCTGTCGTCTGGTTTCTGACCGGAATGTTTGACAAATTCGGGAATAAAAATTCCGGTTGCAGGTTCTACGCCGCGAGATTGAACTGATGCTACCAAACGGTTAAAATCGTTCAAGCTGCGGTTTTTGATGTAGGTCACCATGACAACTCCTTGCGGCAGTTCGCCGGTTTCTGCGACAAACCACAGTTGACCCCACAGTGTGTGGGAAGTTTGACCGAGGGAACCGAAGAATTTGGAGAATTTGAGGATTGTCATGGAACACTTGGAACCGTAATCTGTATCGCCGATCGCCCACTGGCCACTTTGGCAATTGTTACGTACTGCGATCGGGATTTCTGGTACTAGCAAAGCATTGCTCGGTTTGGCACCAAATACTGAAAATGTAGGTCTTTCTTGTGTTTTAGTCATTGTTCGTTTTTCCTTATTTCTTTATTGCTGCTTTACGGGGAATTGGTAATTGGTAATCCGTTAAATCTCGTACATTGCTCGTGGCAGAACTTCGATTACCTAATCAGATGTGTTGTCGCTTTTGGTTCGGGATAGGTATACTCAAGCATCGCCTCTTGTTGAGCTTTGATAATCCGCAGCGCGGCGAGCAAATGCTCTAACGTTTCTAAGTGCGCTGGGGTGAAGTGGATGCTGAAGCCTTCGCCATCCCGCGCGTAGCCGGGACAAACCAGTGAGGCTGAGCTTTGTTCTTCGTGGGTGGCGATGTATAGCCAGTCATCGTCTTCGAGCTTGTAATGCGTGTCTGTCCAGGTTCTCAGCATTTGCGATCTGCTCCTCCTTATTTGCTGCGTACAAGCGTTTTGACGCCCAGCGCTTCTCACTCCTCTGAAGTTGACGACGCTATATGTAGCGTGTGAGCTAGGCTAATTTGCACCCTTAACCCTACCAGTCAGGGTTAGTTGGTTGATTAAAGCGTCAACTAATCTCATGGTAGCGCGGGTTGATTTTCCCGTCAAGTATTTTGTTGAACTTTTCATCAAAACAGGCTAGAATGCTTGTCAGGAGGCAAAAAACCGTGGAACAAACATTTGGAAGACTGATCCGTCAAGCTCGCAAGGACAAAGCTTACTCACAACGTGAGCTAGCTGCTATGCTAAGTGTGGATTTTACTTATTTGTCGAAGTTGGAGAACGATCGAGCGGATTATGCGCCAAAAGAGGAGGTAATCCGAGCATTAGCGCGGAATCTAGACATAAACGAAGAGGAATTGATTTTCTTGGCGGGGAGGCTGCCGCAGCAGTACGAAGCGCTGCTGAAGCAGAATCCGAAGGAAATGCAGGCTCTTTTCCGCCGGATGCAAGAAAATCCAGATTGGCTCAAACAGTCTTTTGAAGCGTAAGAGAGGCCCCTCATAGTGAGTATTTTTAAGCCGTATTGCTTCTATCCCAAAGAATCGATCGAGCGTTTGGCAAATGACATCTTGATGCAGATGCAGAAAACGCAAAATTTTGCTCCGAGATGGCCTTTTGATGCGACAACGGTTGCTGATTTTCTGGATTTGGGCGTAGTTTGGGAGTGCATTGAGCCGGATGAAGAAGGTGCGATCGCGGCAAGGATTTTGCCACAGCAGCGGTTAATCGAAATCAACGAACAGATTCTCGAAAAACCGGCCGGTTTCATCGAATCGACGATCGCCCACGAAATCGGCCACTGGGTGCTACACGTCAATCAAGACGAAGCAGACGGCACTGTGGAACAGTTGGAATTAAACTTAGGCAATCAAGGAAAAACCGCCCAAGATGTCGAGGAACCGTTTGTTTGTCGGGGTGCGAGTGCTGATAATAAGGTTTTGTCGATCGAATGGCAAGCGCAATATTTTGCAAGCTGTTTGTTGATGCCTCGGTGTATTTTGGAGGAAAAAAGACAGGGACGCGATTTAACTAAGTGGTCGCATTTATACAAAATGAGAGATGAGTTGGGAGTGAGCATTTCCAATTTAACAAACCGCTTGCAAGAATTCGATTGGATTTATATTCCCAAGGGAACGCGCGAGATTTATGCCGGGAAAGATGCGGCAAACGGGCAGCAGCGATTGTTTGGATAGAATTTGATTGAATTTGAGATTTGAGAGAGATTCTCGAATCTCAACTTTTTAGGGGTGTGAGGAATGACGGAAACAGATTTAGAGAATAGTGAAGAAGACCGAAACTGGAGACAAGACAAGCTGCTGACTATTGATGAAATCGAGAGGCTTCAGAGAGGGGGTGAAAACATTCATTTACTCAAAGGTAAACGCAATGCTTCAAAAAGAGACCTCTACAAAGACACAGAAGGGAATATTTATGTTAAACCTAAGAGTGGTATTGGAGCCGGTGAATTCACGGATTTGAATATTAATGATTTTTAATTAATTAATCAAAGAGGAGCGGGCTGATGGAGTCAGAAATTTACTCTTACTTTATGTTGACGGGAATGGAATGCGATCCAGACGAAGTGACTGTAAAGGTAAGCATCAATCCAACTGAAACTTGGAGGAAAGGGGACTTAATTAATCCTAGGGGTACTAGACGGCATCAGGAAAATGGTTGGAGCGTGTATTCTAAAATTGAAAAATCTGCTGACTTAGAAGAACACATTAATTCGGTTTTAGAACAGCTTCAGCCCGGGTGGGTTCCTTTGCTTGAGTTGTGCAAGTGTTATGCTGCGGAGATTGCTTGTGTCATTTATTATCGAAGAGGCAGTGTACCAGCCATACATTTCGATCGAGATATTGTCGCTCAGGCAGCTAAACTGAATGCAGAAATCGATGTTGATTTCTATGTTTTGCCAGAAGAAAGTACATCGGACAAAGCAGTAAGTAGGTAAGGCGATCGCCATTTATGCTCATTGCTTCCTCCTGTGGTATAGTGTGAATGAAAAAAATCAGGGCTTACGCATGGGGGCTAGAAACCCGGTTTCTACGAGTTTTGCATTTACTCAGGAGAAATAGACAAAGAAACCGGGTTTCTGAGGTCAGGGCGCGTAAGTCCTAAAAATTTATACTGTTCAAATTATGCTGACAAATATCAGTCTCGTTCTCGAAGCTTGTCAAGAGTTAAAGATATCTTATGAAATCCTGCATCCTTCTCAAAACTTGATTAGACTCAAACAGGGCGGCGAAGAATATTATTTTGTCAATTACATGACGCCATTTAACAGCGCGTCAGTAGCAGAGATTTTTAAAGACAAAGAATATACTTATCAACTATTAAACGGCAAAATAAATACTCCCAGAACTCTCGGTTTTGTCTCGCCTCACTGCGAGGAAAAGTATAAAAAGTATTTGAGTTTCCCAGATATTGAATCAATAGTTTTAGAAGTGAACAAAAAATTCGCTTTCCCGGTGATTATCAAAAGAAATCGCGGTGCTGGTGGCAACAATGTTTTTTTGTGTGAAACTAGAGAGCAAATTAAAGAAGCCCTAGAAATTATATTTAACGTCAACAGCAAAGATTATGATTATGTGGCGCTAGCTCAAGAATATATCGAAATTGCCCACGAATATCGGGCTGTATTCTGCAAACAAAAGCTAGTTTTGCTGTACGAGAAAGACAAATCTCAGGCGAAATTTGCGGGGAATTTAAGCCCGCTGCACTGGGAAGGTGCAAAAGCTAAACATATAATTAACCCCACTCTCATTTCTGAGATTGAAGATTTTGTTAAACCTGTTTTTGCTGAAATTGCGATTAATTATGCGGGGCTTGACATCGCGCTAGATACAAAAGGAGCATATTGGTTGATTGAAATTAACTCAAGCCCCAATTACGATATTTTTGTCAGAGATAACGATCGCCAAATTGCTGTAAAGATGTTTAAAGATATCTTAGGATCGCGAATTAAATAACTTACAATTTTAATTGTTATTGTGGGATGGGCGTCCCGCCCGTCCTTTTTGGACGG
>NZ_JAUBTI010000116.1:0-19541 GCF_036702415.1 Microcoleus sp. D3_18a_C4
GTCCCGCCCGTCCTTTTTGGACGGGCGGGACGCCCATCCCACTTTCAAGAGTGGAAGTTATTTAATTCTCATTCCTAACTTATTTTATAAATTCCTGCAACAGCGATGCCCACTCAGCTTCGCAGAATCGTCAACAATCACGAACGGCGCAAGCGGATTTACGCAAATAAAGAGAGGTAGAGACGTTGATTCTTCCATTTTCCCTGAAACATCATTACTCTTTCAGCAATGCTGTGGGTTGATGGTGGCGCAAATTACAAAACTTGCTTGGGGGCGATCGGAATTTCAATAATAAACTCGCTCCCCTCTCCGGGTGCAGAAACGCAAGTCAATTTTCCGCCATGAGAACTCACAACAATCGAGTGAGAAATAGACAATCCCAAACCAGTTCCCGAACCCACGGGCTTAGTTGTAAAAAATGGATCGAATATCTTGTGCAGCACCTCAGTGCTCATCCCCGGCCCGCTGTCGGCAATTCTAATTATGGCAGAATTCCTGTCTGTCACCTCTGTAGAAATTGTAATCGTAGGCTGTTGATGAGAGTTTTCCGGGCAATCTCTTGCTACGAGGAGAGCATCGATCGCATTTGTCAAAATATTCATAAACACCTGATTCAACTGAGACGCATAACAAGTAATTAGGGGTAGCGTGCTGTAATTTTTAATCACCTCAATTCCCAAACGCCCGCCCTCTTTTCTCAGGCGCGGTTGCAGCAACATCACCGTACTGTCGATGCCTTGATGGATATCTACCGACTTCATTTGCGCTTCGTCGAGGCGCGAGAAATTCCGCAAGCTTAGCACAATATCCCGGATTCTTTCCGCACCTACTTTCATGGAATCCAGCAGCTTTTGCAAATCCTCGCTCAAGAATTCCAGCTCAATTGTTTCTATTTCTTCGAGAATTTCCTCAGCAGGCTCTGGATAGTGCTGCTGGTAAAGCTCAATCAATTTTAGCAAGTCTTTAACGTATTCACTAGCCGGATTGAGATTGCCGTAGATGAAACTTACAGGATTATTAATTTCGTGAGCTACACCAGCGACCATTTGCCCCAAACTAGACATCTTTTCCGTTTGGATTAATTGAGCTTGAGTTAGTTTAAGTTCGCGCAAAGTTTGTTCTAAGCGCTCGTTCTTTTCATTTAACTCCTGCGTCCGCTCTTGCACTTTCTGTTCCACCGAATTGTAAAGTAGAGCATTTTCCAAAGAAATAGCAACTTGGGAAGAAAGCAACCTTAAAACTTCCAATCTGTGGGGAGTAAATGCTCCGACAGTCAAATTGTTTTCTAAATAAAGAATCCCGATCAGTTTCCCTTGATTGATGATTGGAGTACACAAAATAGATTGCAGTTTGTGTTTAGCGATGTAAGGATCGGCTGTGAATAGTCCCTCAGCCGCCGCATTGCTCAACACCAAATCCGAGCGAGTCCTTTCCACATAATTAATCACCGTCACAGGTAAATCGTGATAGTCTGCAACAGGCGTAAATTGCAGCACAGCTACATCTTCAGCAAATACTGAGGCTTTAGCTGAAATCAACAGTTGACCATCTCTGACTAAAATCAGAAAACCTAATTGGGCACCCGCATTTTCTAAGGAAATTCTTATCAAAGAAGCCAGCAACTTATCGAGGACAATTTCGCTAGAAATCGCCAGAGATGCTTTCATTACCGTTGCCAAATCCAGCACTCTCGCATCGCTGCCAGTAGAAGTATGAATAGTTGTGGTAGTTTGATTGTTGTTAAAACTTCCGTTGATAGGCGTCATTTCCCGCAACTGCGGATACTTCTGTTCTAAATCTTCTACTTTGCGAACTGCACCCCAGCGCAAGTAGCACGAGTGAGCTTCGCGCAAGTGGATTTTGGCATATTGATACTTGCCTTTACTCAACCAAAACTTAGCTGCTAGTTCATTAGCTAGCGCTTCATTTTGGACAAACTCATTGTCTTGGGCTAAATTTATAGAGAAATCGTAAAGTTCTACAGCTTCTGAATCTTTCTTGGAAATTCTGGCTATTTCTGCTTGTACTAAAAGGTACTTGTGCAGAAAATTTTCGGCACAGTTGTCTGCCCAAATTTTCATCTGTTTTTGGTTGGCATCTAACTTTTCCAAGTATTCCTTTTGCTTGTCTTCTGAAACATTTGGGAAAACGGCGGCTAAAGTTAGAGAAAAGAAAAAATTCCATTCGGTAGCGGGTATGGCTCCGGTAATAAAAGATAGCTGTTTTTCTACTTCAAAAGCTAGTTGTAGCGCTTCGTTGAAGTTGCCGTACCAGTACATTACCTGGCATTTGCGAATCTGATAAAGGCACAGCGAGTACAAATTTTGATGAGCTTGGCAGTTGTGTACATATTCAGCTTCGCTGATATCTTCGCTTTCAAATACAAACTTTTCAGGAGTTAGTTTGCTCAAGTTACGCAGGATTAACTCTACCCCTAATAATATATCGGTTACGAGCTGATTTTTGGTTTTTTGGCTGAATTGCAAATACCTGCTCGTGTCGGCTAGAATTTGCGAGATTTCTTTACCTTGAAAAAATGAGTTCGCTATGCGGTTGGACAGGATATAACCCGCATACTCTAAATCTCCTGATTCTAAAGCTGCTTGATATCCTTCATTGCTGATTGCGTGGGAATCTTTGATGTGATTGAACCAGTAATAAAAAATACTGACCAAGGATGAACAAGCTCTGCACTTCAAGCCGATATTGCCAGATTTTTCGCTGAGATTCAGCGAGAGCAAGCCGAATTGATACGCAGCTTTGTAATCTCCCGAAACTGCGTTTAAGAACATACCGTAGCCAGCATAGCAAAGAGAGGCTTCGGGTACTAAACCGTATTGTAGAGAAAGATTGACTCCTTTTAAAACGCTGACTTTCCACAAGTCGGGATTTTTGAGGTACGCCGATGTCAGCAAGTTTGTAATTAATTTGACTGCAACTTTTTTGTCGGGTACAGTCATTTCGGGGGCGTCAATCAGGGAAGCTATTTCTCTACCTGCTAAAATATTTGTGGCGGCTGCAAATTCTTCGGAGATGACTTTTTGTAGCCCGTCTAGGGGCAAGTCAATGCCTAGTAAGTCCAAAGCTTTGATTCCGGCTTTAACGGCTTCTTCGTACTTCGCCCGCAGGGTGTACTGCACGATCAGCAGGTTGTAAATTTCTACCTTTTCTAAGGGCGATCGCGCTTTTTCCAGAGTTATATTAATAAATTCTTCAGACTTCTCAAAAAAACCGTTTAAATACTCAACATTGGCCCGCTCCATGTGCAAGGCAAAGGCTAAATCGTAGTGGGCATCCCAAATATCGGCGCTCAAACCGTCCATCCCTGCGGTTAAATACTGCAAGGCAGCAACATAAGCAGTGGCATCTTTGGCTCTGCGGGCCGCGTCTAAATTCAGCGTTGCCAGTTCAATTAATTCTCGATCGTCTTTAATTAGCGATCGAGCTACATTCAAGTGATCGACTAATTCAAAGATTCTGTCAGCGCGATATTCAGCCGGAGTGTTTTCTAGGATTTGCCTGCCTATTTTCAGGTGAACTGCCTTTTTTTGCGAGTCGTCGATCAGAGCGTAAGCGGCTTGCTGTACGCGATCGTGCAAAAATTTATAATTCAGAATTAATAGCGGAAACAGCACGTAATCTAATGACTTGCTTTCCAATTCCGAAGTTGGCAGAATCAGTCCCGACTTAATCGCGGGCAACAGGTGAGAAAAAGTTTCCGAGGCTTCTTTTTCATTAATTAAAGAAAGAGTATTCAAGTCAAATTCATTGCCCAAACACGCCACCAAACGCAAAACTTGCTGCGTTGAACTTGGCAGTTTTCTCAATTTTTGTACCATCAAATCTACTACATTGTCAGTGATAGCGCACTGCTCAATTTGAGTCATATCCCAATGCCAGCCGCCCTTGCTCCCCGACTGTGGCGGGTGAAAAACTAGCAAGTTTTCCTGATACAATGTTTGCAGGAATTGATTGACAAAAAAAGGATTGCCGTCGGTTTTGCTAATTACCAATTCAGCTAACGGTTTGACAGATTCGCGATCGCTGTGCAAAGTCTCCGCAATCAAATGAGTGATGTTTTCCACCCCCAGCGGCGACAAAGCAATCTGATTAATGATAGCTTCCTGATTTCGCAGCGTCTCCAAAGTCATCATTAAAGGATGAGTAGGACTAACTTCATTATCCCGATAAGCACCAATTAAAAACAGATATTGCGTAGCTTCATCTGTCATCATCAATTCGATCAATTTGAGAGTAGCAGAATCAGCCCACTGCAAATCGTCGAGAAAAATGACCAGCGGATGTTCTGGCTGGCAAAATACGCGAATGAAATTTTGAAATACTAAATTAAAGCGGTTCAAAGATTCCGTCGGCCCCAATTCAGCTACTGGAGACTGAGCTCCCACAATTAGTTCAACTTCGGGAATGACATCAATAATAATTTGCCCGTTTTGACCGAAGGAAGTGCGGAGTTTTTCGCGCCAAACTGCTAATTGAGCTTCGCTTTCAGTTAACAGTTGCCGCACCAATTCCGAAAAAGCGCTGACAACGGCAGAGTAAGGAATAGTCCGCTTGTACTGGTCAAACTTTCCCCAAATAAAATATCCACGTCTGCGGGTAATAGGTTTGTCTAAAATCTTCACCATTGCAGATTTGCCAATGCCGGAATAACCGGCAATCAGCATCATCTCGCTGCGGGATTTATGTTGTCCTCTCGCCAGGACTGACAAGGGAATTTCTTTTTTCGATTTGAACTCTTTTTTGATGACAGAAATTTGAGAATCGTCGGTGCGGTAGCCTCGATTATTTGTTGCTGCTACCCGTTCAAATGCCGCTAAAAGAGTTTCAACTTCTCGCTGTCTGCCGTAAAGTTTTTGAGGTATTTGAAATTTGTCGGAAATATCTTGGCGACCCAGAGTAAAATCGGAAACAAACCCAGATGTTTGCCACTGAAACAGGCAGGATTCCAAATCGGCTTTTAGTCCCCAAGCACTTTGATAGCGCTCCTCAGCGGTTTTTGCTAACAATTTCATCACAATATCTGAAACAGCTTTAGGAATTTCTGGGGCTATTTCAGCGAGAGGTACTGGCTGTTTGGCGATGTGACAGTGAACTAACTCCATAGGATCTGTAGTGGCAAAAGGGAGTTGTCCTGCCAGGATTTCATAGAAGGTCACGCCGAGGGAATAAAAGTCGGTGCGATAATCGACTACCCGGTTCATTCTGCCGGTTTGTTCGGGCGACATATAGGCTAAAGTGCCTTCTAAAAAATTGGGATTTTTACTGGGAATATTTTCCAGGTTGGATGCTAGGGAAATGCTAAAGTCTATTAGTTTCACTTGTCCTGTAGCAGGATTAAAAACTATATTAGAGGGATTTATATCTTTATGAATTACATTTTTACCGTGAATTTCTCCCAAAGTTTCAGCAACTTTGATGGCAGTAGTCAGAAATCCTAAAAGGGTAAATTTTTGGGAGCCCATAAATATTTTTAAAGATTCCCCGCCAAAATCTTCTAAGATCATTGCCAGACTATTTCTAACCTGTTGCAACTTATACACTTTCACAACTCCGTCCAACAGGCTTAAGTTGGCAGTGATCTCATATTCGCGTTTGTATCTATTCAGTTCTTCAGGAGTCGGATAGTCTTCTTTGATAAGTTTGATAATAACAGGTTGGTTGTTCTGCTCGTTGTGGCCGCGGTAAACCAGGGAAGTGCTGCTTTCATAAATGAGAGCGAGAACTGCAACGCCGGGAATTGCCATCATAGTTGGGTTCTCTCAAATTAGGTGTGCTTGGTCAATGTTACAGGACTGACGCGCGGCGGGCTAGAAACCGGGTTTCTTCGTTGCTAGTCGTTGACAAACCCAAGATTTTTTCGTGTAAATCGGGTTTCTTTTCGTAAATCCTATGTTATTCCTCATTATCGCTCAAGAGCTATCTTTTGGGATGTGTGGGAAAGCAGGCCTTGACAGGAATGAGCTACTGCTGACAAAAGCACGCTGGGGCTTTCGTCACCTCAGCAGTTAGGTAAACAAAATCACAAATACAGGATTTGTGCAAGGATTTACTTTAATGCTCGATCGCCATGTTGACAACTAAATCATCTCCGATTCTAAGCAATCGCTTGACTTTAGTGGAGCGTCACCACATCTCGTGAAAATACGCAAGTGCTGAAAGATTTATTTTTTCCGGCGATCGAGCACGAATTTGGGGTGCTTCAAAACAACGGCCGATGCAAATCTTAACTATAATTCGCTACCAAGGCGCGGAGGGAGTTAAGTGTTGCTTCGGAAGCTGCAAGTTCCTTCAGTTCTATCTATTTTGACCGATCGATTAACAATACTAACTGACCGAAAGCATCCAGGATACCCGCCACGTGATTCATCCGTCCAGAAATAAAAAACCTGTATCCGATAAACAAACCCCCGAATTTATCTCGCGCAAGTCAATGCTTCAATTCTTTAATCTAAAATCTAAAATCTAAAATCTAAAATCGATTGACCGTTTGAGCAGAGTAAATTTGACAAGAAATGCAGAATTATTGCACCTTGTCTGGTGCACGGCAGCGAACCCTACATTAATCAAATTTGCCTAACTCTTAAGAAAATTTTAGGAAAGATTAAGAATTATTGCCATAAAACCAAGGTAAAGTTGTTTGAATTGCCAGTCAAATCCCAATCAGGCAAAGCGTTTGAGCATTTCCTAAATCTGTAAATTCTCAGAAAGTTAGTATTTCTCAAGGATTCATCCGGTGAGAAAATCAGAAACAACCTTAAAATTTAGCAGTAATCGCCCGATCGGGCAATTCTCAACCAGCACCAGGAAAAAAACTATGAAATTGGCTTATTGGATGTACGCAGGCCCAGCCCACATCGGCACTTTGCGCGTCGCCACTTCCTTCAAAAACGTCCATGCAATCATGCACGCACCCATTGGAGACGACTATTTCAACGTCATGCGTTCCATGCTGGAGAGGGAACGGGATTTCACCCCGGTAACTACCAGCGTCGTTGACAGACACGTACTGGCGCGGGGTTCGCAGGAACGGGTGGTGGACAACATCACCCGCAAAGACAGAGAAGAGCACCCAGATTTAATCGTGCTCACCCCGACTTGCACCTCCAGCATTCTGCAAGAAGACTTGGAAAACTTCGTGGAACGAGCTCAATTGGATGCCAAAGGCGATGTATTGCTGGCGGATGTTAACCATTATCGGGTAAACGAACTCCAAGCAGCCGATCGCACTTTGGATCAAATCGTCCAATTTTACATTAACAAAGCCCGCAAAAAAGGCGATTTAGTAGAAGCCAAAAGCGAAAAACCATCTGTCAACATTATCGGTATGTCTACGCTGGGTTTCCACAACCAGCACGACTGCACCGAGTTGAAGCGTTTGATGGCAGATTTGGGCATAGAAGTCAACGAAGTTATTCCCGAAGGTGCTTCGGTTCATAACTTAAAAAGACTGCCGCGCGCTTGGTTTAACTTGGTTCCTTATCGGGAATTGGGGATGATGGCCGGGGAGTATTTGCAAAAAGAATTCGGCACCCCGATGGTCGATATTACGCCGATGGGTGTGGTAGAAACTGCGCGCTGTATCCGCAAGATTCAGCAAGTTTTGAATGCTCAAGGTGCGGATGTTAATTACGAAGATTTTATTGACCAACAAACGCGGTTTGTGTCGCAGGCTGCTTGGTTTTCGCGATCGATCGACTGCCAAAACTTAACGGGCAAAAAAGCCGTCGTATTTGGCGATAATACGCACGCTGCGGCGATGACGAAGATTTTGGCTCGCGAGATGGGAATCCACGTTGTGTGGGCAGGAACCTACTGCAAACACGACGCTGACTGGTTCCGGGAACAGGTAAGCGAGTATTGCGATGAAGTGCTGGTGACGGACGATCACGGAGCGATCGGGGATGCGATCGCCAAAGCGGAACCTTCGGCAATTTTCGGTACCCAAATGGAACGCCACGTAGGTAAGCGGTTGGATATTCCCTGCGGCGTAATTGCTGCACCGATTCACGTCCAAAATTTCCCGATCGGCTACAAGCCATTTTTGGGTTACGAAGGTACAAATCAGTGCGTAGATTTGGTCTACAATTCCTTTACTTTGGGAATGGAAGACCACTTGCTGGAAATCTTCGGCGGCCACGATACCAAGGAAGTGATTACCAAGGGTATTTCGGCTGATTCTGATATGGGTTGGACGAAGGATGGACAGGCTGAGTTGAATAAAATCCCTGGTTTTGTCCGGGGTAAGGTGAAACGGAATACTGAGAAGTTCGCGCGCGATCGGGGGATTGATAAGATTACCGTTGAGGTGCTGTACGCAGCGAAGGAATCTGTCGGCGCTTAATTAATTGTAGGGTGCGTCGCTATGAGATTTTCGATTTAGTTCGGAGATTTTCAAGAGCGACGCACCCTACGGTATCTGACTAATCTTAGTAAACTTAAAATCTTTGCAACCAGTTTTCTAAAGCTAAGTCTATCAAAATTTCTAATTGTGTAGATTGGTTTGTTACCTTTGCCGGGTTTATAAACTTTTCAAAATCTTGAAACTTATAAACACTCGACACCCCTCTTTTACCTTGAGGGATATAGCCTACGAAGATCACATTCTGCAATTCATCAGCCAGGATTTGCATTCTGCCCAGAGGTGGCCTGTAACTTACTGATTGTTTATCAGGGATAGGTAGATTTAAGTAAAGTCCCGGATAATTTGATGAATCAGCCTGATACATTTTTGAGGAACTACTATGACGAATTTCTGCACAAATTTTGGTTATACCACGACCGTACTTAACAACACCACTAGCAGTTATTTCTTGAATTTTTTCATGAAAACAAAGAATATGCTCTCTGATTTTAAGAACTTTTCCCTGATGTTCAGCAGTGCATTCTGCCATAATGTTATACAATGCTTTGGGTGGTTCCGGTAAATTGGCAGCTATATCCCAAACATCTTGTTGACTGTGTTGAAACTCTGTACTAAAAACTTGACCTGTATTTATATTAGTAAATTTTACTAAAAAGTTATCTTCCTCTTGAATTACATCAAATTTAAATAATTCAAAAGATAGTTGGCTGTACTTTATATCTATTAAGTTTTGTTTATGAAAGCTAGGTGCAATAGCGATCAACCTAATAGGTTTGATATAATCTATTTCCCGATCGTATGGTTTAAACTGAATCAAATTACTATAATAACGAGTTAATTGCTGAATAAGACCTTTATCTGCCTCGTTTTTTAGCTCTTGCACTACTAACTGTTTACTTTCATCTACTGCCAAAATATCACAAACTTCTCCGTTAACCGTATGTTGACGGTTCAAAGGTGTTAGTCCAAACAAACAATCCAAGTTATCATACACAAAATCTTCCAAGGCTTTTTCACTTCCAAATCCCCATTTGTTTCCTGATTTTTTCAGTATAGTGTTAATAGCAGGAGTTCTAATTGACTTTCCGTGTAACGACCGCTGCCTAGATTTAATTCTCAACTGTTGTTCGCGACGCTTAGCTTTTTCTAGCAAATCATCGGCTTGCATTATTCTTTGAAATGGCTTAGTCATATTAAGTTGATTAATTTAATAAATATAAACTTTACGATATCACAATAGAGGAATTCTGTCAATCAATACTTTCTAGCTTTTATCATAAACGCTTGCCTTTTCAAACAGAGCGCGATCGCCCATCTTAAAAATTGCTATAATATCAAATGAGCCAACCTTGCTCTCAGTGAAAAAATATGTCAACCCCTACACAAACTCCCCAAACAAGCACCCTTGAGATAACTATCAATCAGGAACAAAAAGAACTGTTAGAAAAAGCAGCTACCCTGTGGGGTCTTAGTCTGAGCGAATATCTGCTCGAAGTTGCTCTAAATCTAGCCGAAGAACTGCCACTTAAACCAGAAAAGATCGTTCTTTCCGAACCCAATTGGGAAATTGTTACCTCAGCGATTGAAAACCCACCAGAACTTAACTCTAAGCTGAAAGCAGCGATCGAGAGGTATCGGCAAAAATACGATCGCAAATAAATAATGGAATGGATTTTTTGCTCAATAGATGATAGCCGGGTGATTCGGGAGAATTTTGATTGCGGTGTGCCGGAGTTAAATCAGTATCTCAAAAAATATGCCCGACAAAATCAAAGAAAAGGGATTGCTAAAACTTGGGTGGCAATTCCTCAAGACGGTGACGGTCAAGTAGCAGGTTATTATTCAATAAGTATGGCTGCATTACAACTAGAGTTACTTCCTGAAAATTACAGAAGAGGGTTGCCGCGCTACCCCCTTCCAGTCATGCGGATCGGAAAACTGGCAGTAACTCAATCAATGCAGGGTAGAAGACTAGGTGAGACACTGCTAGTCGATGCTTTTAACAGAGTGATTCGTTTGTCAGAAGATATAGGAGTATTGGGAGTGATAGTTGACGCATTGAACGAACAAGCTAAGGGATTTTATTTGCAATACGAGTTCATTGCCTTAGAAGGCGATGAACTTTCACTTTTTATTCCCATGACTAGGATATTAGAAGCTTTTACATAGGTAAAAGACAAAAGTTGGTCTTAGCTTAGAAAAGGCGATCGCCCTTCTCAAACCAGCGGGCGATTCCCTTCGGGATAGCTTCGCTTCACGCACGCTTATCAACTCGCAACCAAAATTAATCGATCGGATCGAAAACTAGAGTCAATCGAGCACCGGGAAGCAGTTGTTTGAGAACTCGCAAGTGACCCTCTGCATCTGACCAACTGCGAAAGCGACCCACAACGACCCTTTGCAGATTCGGAAGCAAACGAACCACGATCCACGGTTTGAGACGTTTTTCATACCGCATAATAGATGTATCTCCTTTGTAAATTGGAGCCATAGCCAGTCCTGAGCCCTCGGAAAGCGTCGGACTGGCTTTTGACTTTTGCATACTTAGTTTAATCCAAATAAAGCAGTTTGACAACCGCTGCGGTCTATTATGCAACTGTAACAGTCTATACAGCAAAAAATTTGGCATACAAGGTGCTAGCATCTGCCTTGCAAAGGTTGTGCTATACGAGCAGTTAAACAGTGATCCGGTGGAGATTAGCAGTTGTCATGGCCGATCGGAATATCAGTAACAAGGAACTGGCTGTCCTAACGGGCATGAATCCCAGGTCTATTTCTCGACTCAAAACTCGCCGTTACCTCACCAGAATAGACGCAGCAACGTTAAACGTTCTCTGCAAATCACTCAATTGCAAGCCCGGAGACTTAATGGATTACGAGGAGGACAGTCCCGATCGAGCCTGAAATTTGAGGGGATAAGCAAGCCCACAGTTTTGATATGATTGGGGTCGTTAGCAAAAAGCAAATATTGACAGTGAGCAAGCGCGTTCACATCACACTCCCCTACTACATCTATGAATCCTTAGAACTGTGGGCCGATCGGCAAGGTAGACCCACAGCTAGTTTGATCGCTTTTATCGTTGAAACAGCCGTTTTGGAAGCGAAAAAAAAGGGAGATATAACCTTCTGAACCGGAAAAGCCCAAAAGCGACACGTAAACAGTTCCCTCGTGGGTTGCGGGTGCGTGTCGCCCGATCGCACTTATCAAAATTAATGAAAACTAGCATCCGCGGCCGCAGTTGGCGCACCATATTTAAAATAATTCTCTGCTTTGTCCTCGCGATCACCTGTTAGTGCATAAGTCCTCTCAGCAATCGAAAGTGCCAGTTATTTAATTGTCCGCCGGCTAGTCAGTTGCAGAGAAACTCACAAAAAAATATCATTCTCAGTAACCAGCCTTCGACTATACATTCAATCCTATTGTGGGGCGGGCTTCTAGCCTGCCCCTAAAAGCTTATTGAGAATAGTGCCATCTCTCAGGGGAAACGGAAATTGCATCCCAGAATTTCCTCCTTGAGGCCAATGGTGAAAACTGTACTGTTCGATCGCCCTCATCAATCCAACTTACCTAGATTAGACGCATCAACATATTTTAAACGAATGACTTATGAACTTCACAGCAAGACTCACACAAACCAGCTTACTCGGTTTAATGCTATTTGCCAGCAATCCAGCGGCAACCTTGGCTTTAGGACAATCGAACACAAGCACTGCACCAACAGCGTCTCGCACTCAGTCTCCGATTGAAACCATACAAATAGCTAATGTATCCACTCCCCAAAAACTCGTGAGGGATTTTTGTGCTCGCAAAAGACAAAAAGTGGAAAACTATTTTGAGACCAGCAACTTTCGGATTTATCTGTGCTACAACCACGCCAATCAACTATATTACTACGGCGTTAAAAAGAGTAACGGCAGCACGATCGCCCTGCGTGCTCGAACTGAAGAGGGGACTGGTTACGTGGCCACAAATGGCGCCTACGATTACATTGTTACAGGAGCTAGCCTTAGTATTTATAACAAAGGCAAACGCATTCTCGAACAACGAGTGATTCGCTCCCTTTAGTATTTAAATGCGATCGGGCTTTCAAGCCCCGACTTCTTCAAAAAGCCGGGTATCTAACAGAATATCTGGCTTTTCTGCTGAGGCAGACGAAAGTTTGTGTAATTTAACCTCGAACTCAAATGACGGGCGCTTCGCCACATTTGAGTTTGAGGTTAACAGGTTTCAACCGCCGAATAATCTCAAAATAAAAAAACCCTCCCCAACAAGGAGAAGGGAGAGTGAAAAGACAGTGAGAAATTTAAGTTTTTGCAGAATTAACAATAAGGAGTTACATCTTCGCCACACTCGTCAGCCAAATAACACAAAGCTCGAAAGCGCAGCCCAACCACTTGCTCGTAAAGCGGATTTAACTTGCACAGTGGCGGAATGGAAAATAAAGTGCGATCGCCCACGAGAGAAATTTCTACAAGATCAGATGAACCACTATTGCTCTCATGCAAAAAATCATGTCAACCTCTACTCCAAGGCAGCCTCCCGGTATTGTGGCGATCGCCCGGAAAGCCTTAAAATGGTTTACCGAAGCGTCCCCAATTCAGATTTAATCATGCCGCTCTCCTGCACGATCGCGGATGCTGCTTCCCCCAAAATCCTGTGTGCGGCAGTCGTCGGATGAATGCCGTCCCAAAACAAAAATCGATCGGGACTACCACAAACACCTCCACCCGATAAACACGCACTCGTCACATTAGTCAAGCCATATTTAGCCGGGTTTGCGATCGCTTGGCGATAAAGCGCATTAGCATCCAGAGTCGCAATTTTTAAGTCAGGATGCTGTTGACTTAATACCTTAACCGTTCGCCTCAAACCCTGATTGTGTGCTTGTGTTAATGCAGTGAGCCTTGCCGAATTAATGCCTGTTCGCGTCGCCGGTAACTGCCCCAAATCTGGTAAATTTGCCAGCAGGATATTTTTGGCACCCACATCAGCAAGAGACGCGATCGCCCTCCCCACATTTTCAACGGGAAGATTCGCATTATTTACCCCCTGCAAATAGTCATTCGCACCCGCCCACAGTACATACAGCGCATGAGGATTTGCCTGTTTTTGGGATTTAGTCCATGACTGAACTTGAGCTAACAAACCAGGGACAAGGCTATTGCGATCGCTCCCCGTTGTTGCACCTCCATAGGCCAAATTAGTGACTCGTTCAGGAGGCAACTTTAGGCGATCGGCAAGATATTCTACCCAAACTTTACCATTCGAGTAGCGCCCTTGAAAGTAAGTCGAACGAGGCGGATATTGACCCCCGCTCGATCGAAACACCATTCCCATATCCGAAAGGCTGTCCCCAAATACATATAGTTGATTGACAGCCTCAGAACTTTGAGCTGATAGGATGAGTGCAACCATAAAGGATAAAAGCGCAATAATTACTGCAAAAAACGTTTTTTTCAACACTTGGTATTAGTTATATCCTTGAAGGTTTTTATAATTTGTACCGTTCTTTACCGAGTTCGTGAGTTTGAATTTGAGTCTTAGTGATATTATTGATTGAAATCGCTTAAATATTTGCATCAATTACTAATATATCAATTTTGTAAAAAATGTGGGGAGTAAACCTGAACTTTAATTGTGGGTTGGCCCACTCCACTGCTCAACCTACATAGATTGATGATGTCCTTGACACTTTTCTAATGGTATCTAGCTCATAGCGCTGTGGAGGTGACAAAACCGTACATCTTTTGGGAGATTACCCAATAAAGTTACGCAAGAGACGAACCACGAAAACCTCCCAAACAACTACCCTTGAGGTAAAAATCCATAAAAAAAGAATGGATTTAAAGCTGATTTACTCGACGATCGAGAAATTGAGCGCACTTTTTATCCCGGAAAGCGTGCACAAAACAAAAACCCTCCCCAACAAGGAGAAGGGAGGGTGAAATGACAGTGAGAAACTTAAGTTTTTGCAGAATTAACAATAAGGAGTCACATCCTCGCCACACTCGTCAGCCAAATAACACAAAGCTCGAAAGCGCAGCCCAACCACTTGCTCGTAAAGCGGATTTAACTTGCACAGCGGCGGAATGGATAATAAAGTGCGATCGCCAATTTTGACTTCTCGCTCAAACGGACACTGGCTGGGAATATACTTACACAGAAACCGAGCCAACTTTTGACTTTTAATTGCAGTGTTATCAAGCCATTGTTTTAGCGGATGCAAGGGGTCAAAGTGTGGCTTTTGACCGTAAGGTTGAGAATTTGTAGCGACATTAACGGCGGTTTCTGGTTTGCCAAATCCTACCCAATGTGGCAGAGTTCGGTAGGAGACTGTATGCTCAAATACGTTCATTTTGCTCTCTTCCTCTTTTATAACGAGGTGCCAAGAACTCTCTGTAGAGCTTGTGCGATATTATCTACAATCAGTATCTACAGCATCTCGTTTTGCTTTACCGGATTGAACTTCTTAAATTAATGACTTAGGGCGAGAAAAGTAGTTCCTGATTTTTTTAAAGACGGTGTGCGCTCTAAAAAGTGTCCTCATTTCCAGCCCAACAATTGATTGAGAGGGTAAAAATTCTGTCTTCTACCTTTTAGCTTCAACCTTCGGTTGAGTCTCCTTTTGTAGTTCAATTACAATTGTGACGCATCGAAGAGAATTATCCCATACGTGAAAATGCGGAATTTTTAATAAAACTTATAATATTTCTAAATAAGCTCTGCTGCAAAAAACCCTGAAACCTCGACCCAACAATCTTTGCTCGCGATCGCTCAGAAACTTCTACAATGAGAAATAATCGGTATCACCGCCCTCACCACCCATGAGCAACCCAGAAACCAAAGCTATCGCCCGCGAATTGCAAAGCCACGCCGCCATTCTCGGCGGCTTCGTCTCCCTCCTCTGGATTATCGAAATTGTCGATGTATTCCTGTTCCGAGGCAGGCTGAATGCTTACGGAGTCCGCCCCCGCAGCCTCGACGGACTTCAAGGCATCCTGTTGATGCCTTTTCTGCATGGCAGTTTTGCTCACTTAGCCGCCAATACCCTCCCTTTTGTGACATTGGGTTGGTTGATAATGCTGCGAGAAATTAGCGACTTTTTTATCGTGAGTGCCGTCACTGTGCTAGTCAGCGGATTCGGAGTTTGGCTGACTGGCGCGCCCTATTCCGTTCACATTGGTGCCAGCGGATTAATCTTTGGTTACTTCGGTTTCTTGCTGCTGCGGGGCTATTTTGAACGCAGTTTTACATCTATTTTGTTATCTTTAATTGTCGGTTTCTTCTACGGCAGTTTAATTTGGGGAGTTTTGCCCTCGCAGCCGGGAGTTTCCTGGCAAGCGCATTTCTTTGGCTTTGTCGGCGGCGTATTAACAGCTCAACTTTTAGGCCGGCAGAAACGGCGAATTAACTAGAATAACACTGAGGCTGCATCCTATCATCACCTTGGTTTATTGCTCATAAATTATCTAAAATCGTAGGTTTTTTGTCAATAAACCTGGTTTCTTGTCTAACAATTGCGTCCCGGATAGCAAGACTAACTGCTGACCAATAATTCAACGCGGGCCGGCAAGCACACAGTAAAAACCGAACCGCAACCTAACTCGCTTTCAACGTGCATATCGCCACCCATCATCACGCAAAAGTGACGGCTAATAGTCAATCCCAAACCCGTGCCGCCATACTTGCGCGTAGTTGATGCGTCGCCCTGCATAAATGCTTGAAATAAATGCTGCAATTTTTCGGGGGGAATCCCAATGCCCGTATCAGCTACGCGAAAAATTATTGAGTCGGAAGGTTCTGCTATTTCTTGAGTGGTTAAGCTGTCATGTTTAACTCTTTCCATGCAGAGGCTAATAGTACCCTGTTCCGTAAATTTGGCTGCATTGCTCAGCAGGTTGAGCAATATTTGACGAGTTTTGGTAATGTCAGCATACATCATTCCCAAGTCGTCAGCACAATAAACTTCAAACTTATTAGAATTTTTATCTACCAAGGGTTTGACAGTAGAAACTACCTCGTCAATTAAATTAACCGGGTTGAAAGTTTCTAAGTAAAGTTCCATCCGACCCGCTTCAATCTTAGAAATATCTAGAATGTCGCTAATTAAAGATAGCAAGTGTTTGCCCGCTGTTTGAATTTTTTGCAAGTCGGGGATAAAATCTTCGCAGCCTAAATCCTCGGCGTCTTCTTTGAGCATATCGCTGTAACCAATAATCGCGTTGAGGGGAGTTCGCAATTCGTGGCTCATATTAGCTAAAAAGGCGCTTTTGGCTTGGTTTGCAGCTTGAGCGGTTTGAGCTACCTTTTGGAATTCTTCTGCTAATTTGCGCTGGGTAATATCTTCGGCAATACCGACGATGCGGTAAATTTCTCCGGTTTGGTTGCGGACTGGAAAAGCCCGATCGCGCACCCAGCAAACTGAACCGTCCGAGCGCACTACCCGATACTCCTCATCATAATCGCCCCGCACCTGTTTCTCAAAACCAGCCTTGACGCGATCGAGATCCTCCGGGTGAATAGCATCCCAAAAAGCCTCCGGTTCTGACTGCAAACTCTGACAGCTCAAATTCCATATTTTTTCGCAAGCAGGACTCACATAAACTAGCTGCTTTTGATTGGGTTCTCTAATCCAAAATACCTCATGAATATTTTCTGCCAACTGGCGAAACCGCTCCTCGCTAGCCCGCAACTTCTCCACAGCACTGTGAAATTCAGTCACATCCTGAATCAGCGATGCCACCCCAATGATGCTGCCGTCACTATCAACCAAAGTCGTATTGTACCACTCGCACAGAATTATTTTGCCGTCTTTTCTGATGTTCTCGTTAAGGCTGGTAACTCCTCCTGTATTAGTCAGCAAAGTTATAGATAGTTGCCTGACATACTCCTTAGCACTTTCAGGAACTATGAGATCGACTCCGTGGCGTCCCATTGCTTCCAAGCGGTTGTATCCAAAAATTCTTTCGGCTGACAAATTCCATTCCGCTACTTCAAAGTTTAGATCCCATTCAATCGCTCCCAAAGGAGTTTGGTGAAGATGGAGAGCCAGTTTTCGCTGCGAGTTTTTCAGAGAAATAATTAATTCATTTTTGTCGGCGATCGCAGATTGTACCCGATCTGCGAGAGTAGTAAACGACTCTTCCAATTGAGCGGCCATCATATTAAAAGAGCGAGCCAGGACACCCACCTCATCCTCCCGATCTACAGACGCCATCAACCGGGAATCTACCACAATCCCGCCCCATTCTCCCCGGGACAAAGCCTCCGCAGCCTTGCTCAGACGCCGAATCGGTACAACAATCCACCTAGAAGTCAGAGCGCCAATGGCCGTTGCCAGCACCAAAGCACCCAGACACATCACCACAGTATACCGAGTGTTGGCATGAATCCTTTCCATAAAATCGGCTTCAGGAACCGTCACCACAATCAACCAGTCGAGGCCCCTGCTGTCTAAAAGCGGCGTCACCTGTAGAAATTGCCGTTGACCGTCGATCGTAAAATCTAACTGGCGAGCTCTGTCAATTTTGTGCAAATCTCCGAAGTGTTCTGTCAAATAGCGGGCGGTCGATCGAATGAGAACATTCTTGCTGCTCGTGGCCACAATCCGTTTCGCAACACCATTGCTAACAATAAATGGCGGTTCAGGAGTAGAATTGGCCACCAATTGCCCCGACCTTTCTACAATAAAAGTCTGTCCTGATTTCCCAATTTTTAGAGTTTCCAAGAATTGATTGAGCTTGGCAAGGGCCAAGTCCGAACCCAGGATGCCAATCAGTTTACCATCATCGCCATAAACAGGTTGAGCAGCCGTAATCGCTAGTTTGGGAGCGCCAAAAAAATTATAGATTTTACTCCAAGTCGGTTTGCCTGCGCGCACCGGAGCTATGTACCAAGGTCGGACGCGGGGGTCGTAGTTGAGAGTAGTTTTTAATAGCTTGGTTGGTTCCTCGAACTCGGACAGCGCGTAGCTATGCAAGTTATAGCCAGTAGATGGATTAGAAATCTGAACTTGCAACTTGCCGTCGTCGAGGCGTTCAACTCCAATAAAATCTTTTTCTTCGGATGCGAATTGAATGTAGCTAATTTTATCAAAAATTTTGATTTGTTTGTAGAAGTAGCGTTGCAAACTCTCACTATCCTGCAGGTTCACAATGCCGAGACGGATGGCATCGAGATTGAGCTGATTGATTTGGTGTGGCGTTTCAATATAACTATTAATATGTTGCTGGATACGCGATGTGACTTCTGCCCGCAGTTGTGCGGCAACATCGTTGACGGCTATGCGCCCGTTCCGCAGCGACAGCCACCCCGTCAACCCTACCGCCGCGAAAGTCTGGAGGGCAAAAGGCACAACAAGGACGATGCGAATTGGCACTTTGCCTGACATTTTTAAAATTTGGTCGGTCAAATATCTGATTGGCATGATGAAGCAGAAATATTACGAACCCACAACATTTCGGTAAAGTACAGCCTGATGAGCGCCGGTTTTGAAGTTGAGATGGTTTTAGTAGGCCAAGTGCTGTTAAGAGTTCGGAATCTGCCGCTGGCAACTGAATTTTTAACGACTGCCACCGCCATCTTAGCGCGATCGAGAGCTTTGGGAACATTGGCGATCGAGATGAATGCAGTATCCATCCGGGACTCACTCTACACGCTCATCCTATTATAGAGTTGAGATTAAAGAATTAAAGAAGTGGGAAATACTGATTCTGTAAGGGGTTAGAATTTGTCGGCTGTTGCATTTTTTTTGGGAACTGGTATCTCAAACCAGGTTTTTTTAGCGTGTCGGCGGGCTGCAACCAACTATTTTTATGAAAAAACCCCGGTGGATAGCCACCCGTGCGTCCAGCACTAACTATTTTTCCACTCCTGACGCGCGCTAATCAAACAAACCGAGTTTTTGGTTGACTCATGCCTGAAATGAGGTATTTTGGAGTTTAAACCCGCTTGCTGCGTCAGTTCTATTTGACCCATAGCGCTATCCAAAGTTTTGACACTCTCCGGCGTGAACGCACGGAGATTCTTTAATCTACGAACCGACTTGCTGAGACAGGATTTCTGAGCGTCAAAGTAGAGGTATTAAACTCAGCGAGACTGTCACCAGTCTCGCTGGTCTTCAAAACCGTGCATGAGACTTTCACCTCACACGGCTCC
>NZ_JAUBTI010000117.1:0-19264 GCF_036702415.1 Microcoleus sp. D3_18a_C4
GGGGGGGGAGGTAAAATGCGCTTTTGCTACTGAAACTGTCACAGAAAAAAATGTGGAACTGTCACACCAAATTCAGCCGATCGCACCCGACCCGGAACCGGAAACAGCACCAACAGCACAAACACCGCCAGAGTCGATCGCACCACTGGAACCGGAACCCGACGCCGAACTGGTAAACCAGGGGGTTGCCGCACTACGGAAAGCGATCACAGAAAATGACGCGGTAGCGGTCAGAGAGGTTGCTAAAAAATCAATCAAATTGGACAGTACAGGGCATCTAAAAGCAGCAATCAAAAAGCTTCTGAGTGATGAAGAGAATGAAGCTTGCAGGATTTTAGCTAATGCCAATCGTAAGCAGTCGCAGCCACAGCCAGAGGCAGAGGTAGAGCCAGCACAGCCAACCGATAACAGCTCAGAGCCAGCGACTGTGACTGAGCCGATCGCACTTCCCGATAACTCACAGGAGCCGGAAACCGCAGAACCCGCGCCAAAACCAACAGAGCCGGAGGTGACTGAAGATGTCGAATAATCTAGTCGCCGAATCCGTTCAAGTTGTCCGATCGCCCTCCCAACTAGACCCCGAAACCCACACCGAATGCCTTGGGTTCATCCGCGCCGCCATTGCCAGCAACGATCGACAAACAGCCCTGGACATCAAAAATGTTTTAGCCGACGTTTGCCAACAGGGCCACGCTGATCGAGCCGCCATCTGGCTCGATCTGATCCCGATCGAGCAACAGAACTTCAAAGAACTGTTAGCACTGCTGCCGATCGCGCCGCCGGAACCCGCGCCGGAAACAGCACTAGCAGCACCAACAGCACAGCCGGAACCACAAACCGCCACCTTCCCGATCAACGACCAAGCAATTCGCTTAGGGCACTGGGTTGAGGCACGGGCAATTGGTTGGAATGACGAGGGCACACAGTTGGTAGTGGAATATGTGAGGGCCAGCGGTGACATGGGCGAGATGCTGGTATTTCCTGAGAAATTTGCACCGACCGAGCCGATCGCGCTTCCCGCGCCAACACCAACACCAACACCAGAACCGGAACTGGCAGAATCCGCAGAACCTGCGCCGGAAATAACACCCGCGCCAACACCAGAACAGGAGCCAGAGTTGACACCAGCAATAGCCCCAGAGGACGCCGCGAAGATGCGAGAGATAGCCCTGGTGTGGTGGCCAGAAATGTACCCCGAAGCCTTGCAAAGTTTAGTTACTCAAATGTTCGGTTGGAATGCCCCTGCACGTAAATACAGCGCGGTGCAAATAGCTGGGTGGTTGCAGGGAGAAGATGAACTGGTACGCGATCGGATTAGCGAATTGTGGCTGCTAAAGCATGGCGAAGGCTTAGATTCCCTTGATTGTGGCTTTTAGGCGAACTCTCCGCACCCGTCGTTTACCCAAATACTTGAGTTACCCTATGAAAACTTTTCTCGAATTCCATCGCACTTACCTGTTTGCAAGCAAAACGTTGATCCAATTGGCAACCGACCGCCTCACAAACAATCGTGCGTATCAAATCTCGCAAGCAAAACTGGCGATCGCAATCGCTAACCAAAAACTCGAAAAATTAGAATCTCCCGTGTCTGTGTTTAGAACTCTTTCTGAGTACGAGACGGAATTGCCCAACGTGGGGGAGTTGCGGGAGGAATTAACGGTCTTAAATCGGAGATTAGTGACCGCCTGTCGAGTTCCCGATATTCTGCCGTCCAAGCGCGATAAACGACGGGCGATTGAGCAAGTTAAGGATGTAGTAGAAGGAGTGATTTTAAATCTCAATCCTGAATCAGTAATTAAATGGAATCCCCAGCTATCCCTGCTGGAGAAGCATTTGTTGTTCAGGCTTCCGTACTTGTCGGAACAAGAAAATCTCGCGGTGCAAAGCGCTATTTTTGGGATGGATAGCACTTGGTACAATGTCGCGTTTGGTAGTGAGTACGATGCCTTGATAGAGCCGATCGTGCAACGTGTCGGTGCCGACGGCATCGTAACTCGAAACTCTTACGGGGTTCTGGTACTTAATTCCCCTTCCGTAATGTTTGTGGATATCGACATCGAGGGGGAGGACATGAGTTGCCGATCGCGATTCGGCGGGGATATCAAATCGGCTGTGAATTTGATTGAAGCATTCACCAAGTATTCGGGGCTGGCTTTTCAGGTTTATAAAACGAAAAACGGGCTCAGGCTGCTTGAATTGTCCCGAACTTGGGACGCGCGGGGAAAAGATGTGGCAGAAGTTTTTGACAATCTTGACGCCGACCCATTGTTTGCTCAACTGTGCAAAACGCAGGGCACTTTTCGGGCGAGACTGGAGCCTAAGCCTTGGCGCGCGCAATCGAACTCCATTAACGCTGTGGCGTGGGATTTAGGGATAATGGGGCAACCGTCAAAAATTCCTTTGCAAGTACGCAAAATCCAGCAATATCATGATCGCGCGTGTTGTACCGTGTCGCAAAGTGTCCTAGCCTAACCCACAAGCTGATCGACGCCGGAAAAGTCACAGCAGCCGATATTCTGGCAGTTGTCGGCGGGGCGAGGGATTTTGGGGTGTTCGATCGGCTGCAAAAACTAACGAAAGTTAACGAAAGCTAACGAAAGCTAACCTCTGTGGGCATTGAGGCGATCGGGTTTGGCTCGATCGCCCACAACATATTTGATACATATCTGATACATACTGCCGATGTAGAGTATGTATAAAATTGCTTGATTTTGCTTGACTTTATTTACGTTTATTTAACTTTATTTTACTTTTGCTTGAATTTACTTTAGTTTATTTTAGTTTTGCTTTCGTTTATTTAAGTTGGCTTAACTCATGCCCCCGATCGCCCCCGTACCGCGCTGGGGATAATTAATGATATTTAATAATATTTTCTAATATTTTTTCATACCCACGCAAAACGCCGGAAACCTTTGCAGCGTATAGCTTTCGAGCCTTTTTTGTGATACAATTAAAGTAAAATTTGCACAAAACCGATGGAAGAATTTATCAATTTCCGGGGCAAGAATTTGCCGGCCACCATGATCACCGTAGGGGGGCAAGATTTTCTAATTGCAGCCGTGGGCGATCGGCAGGACAGCGCTATTGCCGACATTTACGCACAGCAGAATATCGAGATTGTACCGGGACTGAAGGTAATGGAGAGAAAATCTGGGACGTTATTTGAGATTTTATCGCAGCCATCGGGGCATCTCCGGCACGTAAGGATAAAGGATACCCGCCGCAATTTGACGCCTATCAATGTGACCGAGGATCGACTGCGGCAAGATTTTCGATTTGTGGGCTGAAGCCGTGCGGGATGCCCGTAACGCCGATCGCAATTAATACAGTTAATACAGTATTTGGGCGGGTGTAAAAATTGTATTAATTGTATTAATGGCGGCGGGTGTGATCAATTCGGCGACGCGACCGCATCGGACTCAGCCATGTTTGATAAGCCTCAAATCAAAGGAGTACGTCGGTTCGCCGTCATAACAGGGTTTAGAAAGAATACCTGGACAAGTGCTGTGAGTCCACCTGATGAAATAAACCCAGGCGTTACCAATCATGCAATATCCATCAGGTTCTGGAACCCAGCGCATTCCTAGAATCTCACCAAAATCAGTGGCAACCTCTAGAGCATCGTCATCATCTGGCTCCCAATCATAAGCCACCAAGTCACCCATCTTGAATTCTGGGGAGGGATAAAGAGAGCAAGGCTGAGTACGCGGAACAAGAAACGGTAAAACGATTGACGCTAAACCCTGTAAGACCCCGCGCCGAGAAAATATAAAGTCTTTCGATCGCCCCTGTTGGCAATCACTTTCAAGTGTCATGATAGTTAAGCTCCAAACGTTGTGCGTAAACGGTTTGGGGAAGTTCGTAGCTAGCTCGGTGTTGACGCACCGCGCTGGCCGCGCATATCAAATCTTCCTTAAATTTACGATCGCTTTTTTCCAGCCGCTTGTCAACACGAGTGGCTGTAAAGTTTTGTGCGAGTAAAGCCCCGTTTTAAGGGGCGGTAGCTTCCTAATTTCCTGAGAGATGTAGCTTGCCCCTACAAACTGTGCAGCGATTAAATCAGATTATCGAAGGCAGTCATGGACACCTTGTCCACAAGTCAGGAGCGATCGACTGTGCAGCGATTAAATCAGATTATCTAAAAGCTCAGTAATATCGCCCTGGTCGCGGCTGCGATTGTCATCGTAAATCATCAGCGTGTCGAGCTTTTTATGGCGGCTAAGCTTCTGCACTTTTCTTACATTCCCGTCAGTTGCGTCCAGTGCGGCAGTAATTGCGCTGTGGCGGATGCGGTGCGGACTCATCTGCTTAGTAATGCCCGCTTTTTCGCAGTGCCGCACTACAATCTTGCGGATGCCGTCGCCAGTCAAACGATGGCCCGCGCTGGCAAAATCAAGCGACGTAAATAGCGGAACACTCGGTGAGTTACTGCCGCCCTTAGCTTCCAGCCAGTCGCCGATAGCCGCCACCGTCACCGCCCCTACCTCTATTGTTTCCGCTTGCGTCCCCCGTCCTTTGCCCAAAATCCGCAGTGTTCCCCCAACTCGATCGAAATCGGCAAGGTTGAGCTGGCTAACCTCGTTGCGTCGCAGTGCGTTACCCCACAGCAGCCTGAGCAAAGCATAGTCACGCTTGCCCGCGAGTGTTGCCCGATCGCACTGCTGCAAAATTTGGGTAAAAGTCGCCGCATCAATACCCGTCGTGTCCCGATATTTCTGGGTTTTCTCCCCCTTGATATCCTCCAAGGTGAAACAGCAGGTTCCCAGTTTCCGCCCCATCTGCACCAGAGATTTGATAGCCGCCAGCCTCCTATTAACAGTCGCTTCGGAAAGCGCCGCCCTCTGACCGTCGCCGTTGACCAGCAACGCCTTATACTTCAAAACTACCGCCACAGCCTGCGACCCTTCGAGGTGCAGAAATTCGAGAACGCTGTCAGGGCTCGGAGGCTTCCCCGTCATAGTTCTAAAAAAGTCGGTTACATCTTTTTCATAGGCCCGCTTGGTGTTGAGCGAGCGTTTATCTGCCAGAAGTTGTTGGAGCACGTCGGGGTCTTCGTCTAGGAGGGGGGCAAAGTGCCTTTCAATTTTGGCACTTAGGGAAGATTCAAGGGGTGCGATCGAAACTGATATTTTATTCATTGTACGGTATTGATAATGGTAATTTCCGATAACAGTAGGGCAAAAAGGGGCCCCGTCCGTTTTGGGCGGGGCGGGTTACTTCGGAGAAAAATTACCAAAGCAACCAATTACCGCTGGGGTGAGGATTTAAGCAAAAATCTTTCCTCCAAGCTTCCTCCTCTTCCTCTTCCTCTTCCTCTTCCTCTTCCTCTTCCTCTTCCTCTATCAACCCCGTACCAGTCAAGTTTGCATTAGTCAAATCGGCGTTAGTCAAGTCCGTACCGCTGAGGTTTGCGCCGCTCAGATTTGTACCCACTAAATCGGTGCAACTCAAATCTGCATCAGTCAAGTTCGCACCGCTCAGATCCGCACCGCTCAGATTTGTACCAGCCAAATCAGCATGGCTCAAGTTCGCGCCTGAAAAAATCACATTCTTCAATTTCGCATCAGTCAAGTCCGCGCCACTTAAGTCGGCGTTACTCAAATCTGCACCTCTCAAATCTGCCCCTGTCAAATCTGCACCGCTCAGATTTATTCCATTTAAAGGTAAATCTTTTAAATCGGCGCCACAAAAATGACCAGGCTTGTGGCCTTGATTTTTGCAGTCCTCTTCCCAATTCCCTTTTCGGTGGTATCCAATAACTCCAATCTCTGCTGCTTGTCTGGTCATTTTTTTTCTCCAATTAAATTACAGTGCGCGTGTAGGATGCGCGCCCCCCGGTATACATTAGGCGGCAAACTTCAGCCGCGTCCCCCATCGCCACGGCCCGGCGGTTGATTGTCAGTCTCTATGGCTGCGGGCGCTATGAGTGCGCGGGCGGGTGCTGTTGTAGTGACTGTATGGCTTGCTGCTGCGGGTGTTGAAGGTGCGCGGCTGACTGCGGGTGCTGCTGTTTGGGCGATCGGCGCTGCCGTTTCTTCGACTTTCGCTGCAAGTGCGGCTTCTTTCTCGGCTTCTGCTGCGACCAGTGCTTCAAAGCAAGAGATAGTAGCTTCCCAGTGTCCGCGCTTTACGTCGGAGGCTGTTTGGGACACTTGGCAGCAGTAGCGGTTTCCGTCGATGTGTCTGGCAAACGGGCATTGAGCACAGGTGAAGGCGGCGGGTGCGGCAGTGTCGATCGTCGTGACAGATTGTGTTAATTTCATGGGTAGATCCTTTGGGATTCAGCCACCGCTTAGGCCTCAGAAACTTTGGGCGGTGGTTTTGTTTGGTATGTTACCAGTATAACTAAAATACAATACTATGTACAATACCAGTAACATACAGATAACTTATGGTGTGTTACTAGAGTATGAGATACCGCTTATAGTGTGTTACTGGCAGTATGTTACCCATGCTTTCAGCCAGAGAGGGACGGCCCTCTCAACCGCTTAGCCGATCGCCCGCAGGTCGGCCGGTGTAACTATCGCCTTGAGTCTCCGGGTAATGTTGGCCGCTGTCCCGCGAGCGTCAACTTTTTTGGATTTAGCCAGTGACCGCAGAGTAGGTAGGGGCATATTAGCCAGCGCTTGCTCGATGTCCATCTCTGGCGCGGGTTCCGTCGTGGCGTCAACGTCAATCACTGGGTTGGTATCGGCTGCTGTAGTGGGTTCCGGTGCTGTCGGTTCGATCGGTTCCGGCTCGACTGTTTCGGCTGGCGCCGGTGTGGCGGATTCTAAGAATGCGATCGCGTCGGTTCCGAATTGCGCCTCGACTGCCGCCTTGAATGTAGGGATTTCGGCAGGGTCAACGTGTCCCAACATTGACAGCGCGGTTCCGATTTGTGCAATCGCAGATTGGCAAGCTTGCTCGACTGAAAGTAGTTGCTGTTGGTGTTCCTGTAATTCGCTGAGCTTGGCTTGTAGGGCTGCGATTTGGGCGTTAGTGGCGTCAATGGCTGAAGCGATTTGGTTGAATTTGGCGGCTAGTAATTGCATGGTGATTTTTCCTGTGGTGTGTAGTGAGTAAATAGGTGAAGCGGGGGGGTGGAGGGTGTTACCCCTCCCGGTTGTTTATTTGCCTAGTTGTCGGCGTCGGCTGGCTTTAGTTGCGGCGATCGAGTAATCTCGGTCAATTTCGTTCTCGAAATCTTCAAAGCTTTCGAGGTGGCGATCGGTTAACAGCAATTCGGGTATTTCGGCGGTAGCTTCGACTCGGACTCCGTACCCTGTGGGCGATTTAGACGTGAGGTAGACAGTGATTTGAAACTTTCCGAGGCGGTCACTGTCTAGGTACGTCACTGATTTGTAAAATCCGCTGGGGAGTGTCGCGCCACATTTGCTTTGATACTTGAGCTCACCTTGCTGTTGTAGAGCTAGCAGCGCGGTAGAGATAAGGCTGGTGTGGATATTCATTTTTCTAGGTTCGGTGTGGTGTGTAGCGCGGGCTGTGTCGCTTGCCTTTGCTTGGTATGTTACCACTATAGCAAGGTATTGTACTAAATACAATACCAGTAACATACAAAAAACTTATAGTGTGTTACCAAGACATACTTAAAAACTTATAGTGTGTTACCAAGGCATTAGGTATGTTATCTTGATATTGTACTGACCGATGGGTAACACAGATGGCAACCGATAAAAAACATATCGCCGTATATCTGGACAAAGCTGTAGAGGACGCTCTGAGCAAATATTGTATTGACAACGGGCTGGAATCTAAGAAAGGGCTGATGTATTCGGCGGCGGTCAACAAAGCGCTGGCACAATTTTTTGAGGTAGAAAGCAGCACACCTAGCACCACACCGGGGAACACCGCCAGCAACATACCCAGCGACATACCGGATAATTGGGAACAGCGGATTGCAGAAATTGTTGAGCGGAAGATGTCGGGCGTGATCGAACAGTTGAGGACTGAATTGGGGGAGTCCGCAGCCTGACCGATCGCCCCAATGACGAAGCGCTCAGGCAACAGCTCAAACAAACTGAAGACGAACTCGCAGCAGCCAAACAGGAATTGGCAGAGGAAAAATACAATTACTCAACACTCACAATCATCAGCCAACAACTTAACCAGCAACTCGAAACCGAACGAGCTGATCGCCAAAACCTCCAAGCCCAACTCGATCGAACGCTGGCAGAACTGGCAGAACTGCAAGAGAAAGCCCCGCCAGCGACGGAACAGCCAGTGATCGACCTATCGGATAAAGCCGGTAAGATTGCCAGCTTTGTCAAAACCCTGCTAGCCACAGATGCCAAGCTGATCAAGCTCGTGAAACAGGATAAAGCGATACAGCTACCCAAAAGCACCATCTCGAAAATTGAGGAAATATTAGGGGGCGGCGATGGATGAATACAAATGGTGGGGGCGCGACGGCGAGCCTCCCCCAAATCTCAAAACCAAAAAACAGCTTGCAGAACTGGGGCTGGCTCCCCTAAAAGCAGTCGGGATTATTCGGGCCCAGAAATATGATCTGCTGCTTTACGATCCTGAAAATCCAGAATCCTGCCGACCTAAAAGAAAGCCGACAGACAAGCAACTCGAAACACTTGCCGCCAACCGCGAGAAAGCTCGAATTAAGCGCGAGTACAACGATTGGCACAACAGCCGCGATCGCATCATTGAGCAAGATAGAGTAAGGGCCGTGAAGTGGGCGCGAGATGAACTGAGCAAGGATGATTGGGTAATCCTAGACACTGAGACAACCGGGCTGCATAATGCTGAGATTGTCGAGATTGCGATCGTCAGTCACACCGGGGAAACCTTGCTCAATACCCTAATTAAGCCTTCAATCTCTATCCCTGCCGATGTTGTAGCGATTCATGGTATCGGTGACGAGATGGTGGCAGATGCCCCAAGCTTTCCCGAAGTTTACTCGCAGATTGTGCAAGCGCTCGAAGGCAAGCGATGCTTTATCTACAATGCAGCTTTTGATATCCAAATTCTGGATTATTGCCGGAGATTGCACAATCTAGAAAGCTTCCATTTAAGCAGGCGCTATGAGTGCGTGATGACTTGGCACGCACAATGGGCGGGAGATTGGAGCTACTACCACGAGAGCTATCGCTGGCATCCACTAGACGGCGGGCATAGAGCTTTAGGAGATTGTCTGGCCGCCCTAGAACGGATTAAGCGAATCGCCGCTGACTCTGATACATTTCATTGCCCCGTGCCACGGCCTGAATAGATTCTGCAAACATTGAGAAGTCCTGAGACGACACATCCCACGGACATTAGGAATTGATACCCCGGTTAATGCCGGGTTTTTTTTGCTTTCCCGATCGCACCCAAACAAAAAGCTCCCCGACCGAAAATGTCAGGGAGCTTTTTTACACGATGGGTAATTAGTAATTGGTAATTGGCAACAGGTTTGCCCCATACCCGCAGTATAGCGGCTAGGAGCTTGGGCGATCGCTAAAATCACCAATTTTCTGGCGGAATCGACTTAATATCTTTTTCCCAAGCGCGCACGTTGATTAGTAACCGGTTGCCGTTAAAGCTGTAGTGCACCCCAAGTTTGATGGGATTATTGCGCGGGTTTAGTCTAGCCTGCTGTACCATTTTTCTCAATTTTTGTTCAGATTGATTGAGAGCCACCGCTGCCCGCTTCAGTGGTTGAAATTCCTGCGCCAGCCCGTAACCGTGAATGATAGCTTCAAGAGCTTCCACTCGTTTTTGAAGGTTCAAGAGTTGCTCGATATATCGATCGTTGTCCATAAAATCAAATCGTGGCGTGTTGGTAGACTCGACTGAACAGTCGTGATCATTGAGAAAGCTAACGCTGTCAAATTATCTCTAACACCGTAGCGCTCGTTTATGTTGTCGATGTTCAGCGGGCGATGTTCAGTGCCAGCAATTGCTCAGAGGTTAATTTCTGAATTTGCTGCGGGGGCTGCCAGCGATGGCCCCAGTTCTGGCGAAGTTTGGAAAGTGCGATCGGACTTGGCAAGAGTTCGGCGGCACTAACCCAAACTCCAACACCGGAAATCTGGCTCGCATAGTAAGCATCAAACTGTTGGCGCGATACCCTTGCCAGTTGCCCTTGCTCAGATTGCTGCCACAGTCGATCGATAGGTAGTATCTCGCGCTTCAAAACCCGGACAATTCCTAGCAGTTCAGCAACTGGCATCGTGGCATAAACCACAATACTATTGCCCGGTTTTAGAGAGGTTCCGAAATTGCCTTTTCGGAGTTCGATCGACTTGGGATTGTGGCTGAGAAAGAAGGCAGAGGCCCATCGCGGGTGTACTGAGATTAGGTAGTTTTTAGTCATTAGTTCGTACCGTCCGGTTCCTTGTCATCTGGATTGTATACACCGTCAAAATCGCAGTAGTTACACCCGCAGCCTTCACACTTAGGGCATACAGTAAGCGCCGGATATTCAGCCTCAAATAGCTCGATGGCAGCCTCTACTTGCTTGCCTAAATCTTCGGTTTCTGTGTAGCTTTCAAGCACCATTGCTATGATTATTTCCTGCGATTCCGGTGAGAATCCTTCAGGCAGTAATGCTTGGATTTGAGAGTCAGTTGTTGGCATCGTTTTCACCCGTTATTAAACGTTCAAGCATCTCTCTAGCTTCTGTGTAGATGTGATGATTGCGTCCTCCACGCCGAACACCCCACAACAGCCAGATGGTTCGTTCTTGTCCTAATTCCTGCTTGATAATAAGCTTGGCTAGCTTCATCTTGTCTTCCTGTTCCAAGGGGAAATCATCCCCAAAAACCGCTTTTTCGAGTGTCCCCCCTAACAACTGTTCCAACAACTCCGAGAGGTGTTCCCCATGTTCCATAAGGCTTCCGGGCTGTTCCGGTTCTGGCTCTAGCGCGGTTTTGGGTGTTCCAGAGTTTTCCGAAGTGTTGGGGGTGTTCCCGATCGGAACATCACTAACAGACGCATTTTGTGGCTCTGGATGTTTGATCAATTTGACCAACGTGCGATCGGCTTGCGACTGTCCCGGCAACTTCACCAGGGCTTCAAACTTAGGCACAGCTTCAGTCGTTACCGGGTCTATTTGACCGAGCAATTCAATCTCTAATAGTGCAGAATCTCGCGTCGCCGCCATGCCTTTAGCATCCCCTAATCCTGCTAGCGTTCTGGCATGGGAAACGAACAGAACATACAGTTTTGCCTTGCGGATATCGGATAATGCAGCTTGGAAAAAGTCGCCGCTTGCCTTGCATCGGGAAGCCCAATTAGTGAATTCGTCGCACACAAAAGTCCAGGGCTGAAATTGAGGATTAGGCTCCTTTCTGATGCGCTCATATCGGCGCTTTACTTCAGCAGCAAAGCTTGCCAATTCTGCATCAATAGCAGGGTAATCCATGCCCGCCCCGACTACTTCGCAGTCACGCCATGAGTTGTACCCGGCGTGTGGGTCTAAGGCTGTTACCTTGTGGCCGGCTTGTTTCCGCTCCTTGATTTCTTCCTCTGCCAGAAAGGTTTTGCCGCTGCCTTGGGGCCCGTAGAGTAGCACAGCAGGGTAGTTGGTCAGTTTGGGAAGTTTGGGCCCGTCCTGTTTTGGTTCGATCGCCGCTGCTGTCGATGGTTCCACTTTGTCGCCGGGATTAGCCACGCTGTCGAGCGTCGCCGTTCCCGTTAGCAGCCCTTGCTGTTGTCGGGGGTCTATGCCCAAGCTCTCACAGTAAGCGGCCTCAATTTCCCCTTGAAAAGCCACATCATCAGCCTCTAAAAGGGTTTTATACTGCTGTTGAGTTCGCGCCATTTTGTACGCGCTTTCAGCAGCATAATCAAATTCTTGAGCCTTCTGCTGGTATCCCTTAATCCGCTGCCTCATCGGCTCTAATTCGCCTTCCTTACGGGCGAGTAGCATTGTTACTGTGAAGCCCCCAGTAGCTAATAAAGCAAGCAAGATTTTAATCCCACCATAGCCACGTTCAATGCTTCTAAATTCTGCTTTAGGGGGAACGAGCCACGCTGGCTGTGATTCAATTCTGTTACCAAGTTTATACTCGATTCGATCGTTGAAAGGTAGTGCCGTAGCTCCAACAATTCCGGCAAAGCTTACTCCCAGTAAGCCTGCAACAATGGGCTGGTTTATGTTACTTAGCATTGTTTAATTTGCTCCAAATTTGTGTACCGACAAAACCGAGAGTGACGACTGTTACAACAAACCCAAAAATCAGCATTTGAGAATTAGCAATTATCCACGCCTGCCACGCATCCCAATTACCTGCAATTAGCGCAAACGCTAAGGCAATTAAGATTAAATGCGATCGAACTTTAGCAGTGCCATCAGCAGCCAAGCTATACACAATTAGCGCAATTCCAGCGCCGGGAATCAGTATCACAGCACTAGGGATTAATGCCGGAATTGCCCGCACGATAAGGGATGCAGTCAATCCCCCACTAAAGTAAGCACCGAATTCTCCCCAATTCCCTGATAGGTTCCAGAATCGTTCTATGCCGCTAATTTCATCAGTTTTCTGTTGTTGCTGCTGTTCAGTCTGCGTAAAGTCGCCTGCGTTCAAGTAGTCAAATTCTGAAGATTCAAATTCTGAGATATTCATACAAAAAAGGCGGGCCATTTGACCCGCCGATGGTGTGTGTTATTTCTTGCCTGAGAAGAAGTCGAATAGTTCGCCTAAAAAGCCTTTGCCATTGTTGTGGGCGATCGAACTGTTGCCACCGCCAGAATTGCCACCAACCGCCGGAACTGGATCGAAGTCTTTGGCATTGATGTAATTGTTAAAAGCAGCCCGTTTTGCTTGCATGGCGATCGCCTGCTGCGGTGACGCTTGGATAGCCTTAAGGGACTGCTGAAACCCGTTCTGCTGTATCTGTCCTTTTGCCTGATGATTGGCTTTAATCAATAGCAAGCGCTGTCTAAAATCGGCATTTTGCAGGGTTTGGGTTGACGCGCCCTCGACCTTTACCAGTCCCAATTCGTGCTGTAATTTTTGCTGCAAATTGATGATGTGTTGATCATGTTTCGCCCCAGCAACAATTGCTTTCGCTACATACTTATCAATCTGTGCTTTATCGGTCAATCCGCTCTCAATGGCTTCAAGGGTTAGCCTTTCCAGCTCTACCTTGTCTGTGCGGATTTTGTCGTAGTGCCTGTTGTACGCAGTTCGTAATTGCTTCTGAAGCCCCAAGATTTTCGCTTCTCTGCCAGCTTCATGCACCATCTCCGGCGTGAGCGGGCCCGATTGATACCCGAATTCTTTATTGATGTGTGCAGCGCCCGGTGTGGCGGCTACTCTGAATTTTTGCATCATGATAAAATCTCCTTAGATGAATCCCCCAGCTCGTGCCAGGGGAAGATTTACACGGCCAGCCGATTTACTTGTCAAGGCCGATCGGCTGGTTTGTCATTTTGTACTGGTAGCCAAGTACGAAGTTGTCAATGGCTTCGCGCTGTTCATTTGACAGAGAGCCGTCTGGATTCAGATCCGCAAACATATCAAGATAGCTTGCCAGCCGCCAGCGAGAATCATCGCCATACTGGGGGATACAGGCAATTTGCCGATCGATATAGTCTGGCTCAATGGGCTGGGTGTCGGTGTCGTCCTCTTCTTCATCCCAGAAATCGGAAAATTCAAATGGTACTAAGTCGTCATCTTCAATCATTTTTAATCCCTCAAACTGTTGATTTGACCGATTATCTCGATCGCCTTCGCATCTGTAATCCCTTCATCCCGGAGGCTTTGGGCTGCTGCAAGAACAGCGTCCTGAGATTTTTTGGCGACGACGTTAAACACTTTTGGGGTGTTACTTTCGCGCTGTACCCGAACCTTATAAAAGCTCATGATTCAGCCCCCAGTTTCATCGCCCGCAGTTGTGCCAGAACTTCAGCTTGTGCCTTCTGCTCTGCCTGAAATACTGCCAGAGCCCGTGCAGCCCCACGGTTTTGAGCGGCGTTAATTTCGGCATTATCTAGATCAGCATCGCGTTGTTGTGCCGCTTGGTTTTCGGCGGCAATTTGTGCCAGAAGTTGCTGCACGTTTTGATTTAAGGATGCTGAGGCAGAAGCGGCGCTTTGTCCTAGTTGGGTGATCCGGCGATCGAGTGCTGGGGTGTATTCGGCAATTGTCAGGGCCCCGGCTGGTGTGGCAGAGGTCGCGGCCGGTACACCATCAACTAATTGGCGTAACTGGGTAAGCTTGCCAGCGTTCAGCAGTTTAGCGGCATCCAGAGCAAGCTGGGAATATTCAGTGGCCCGTGCAGCCCCACGGCGTAAGCTTGCAAGATTCAATCCGTAGATGCTTTGCAATTTGGAAATCGATTTCTGCAGGTCAGCTTTGCTCAGTCGCAAAAGGCTCATAATCTGCTGTACCGTGTACCAGTTTTCCTCCGGCTCCGGCTCAGATGAATCGATAGCCTCGCAGTCGATGTCAATCACGGTAAGGTTTTCAGTTGTCATGGTTCAGTTTGTCTCAGAAACGATATTTATCGATAGAAACGATTTTTATCGATACTTGTGTTATATTACCATAGGTAAGGTTCCTGTCAACCCCTGACATACCTAGATTTAAAAAGCAGTAAGGAAGATAAGGTAGAAGAGATATCGTAACGAACTCTCTAAATACTCTTATGCCTTCCAATAAGCCACGTGTAACCCTATATTTTGATAATCAGGAGATGGAAATTCTCGAAACTTGGGCGGGACAGGAGTTTTTGACGGTACCCCAACTAACCCGCGTAGTGGTCAAGCGAGCGATCGCTGAATATCTAAAGCAGCATCCTTTGGAATCTGAAAACGATACCGATTGCCCCCCCGACCCGCAGCCAACGGAAGTAAAGCCAGCAACAGCAGCGAAAGCTAAGCGGGGTAAGGCAAGTAAAGGTGCTAGTTGATATCTAGTAACTGTCTAGTAAGGAGAAAACTAATGAACTCAAGCGAACGGCTAGACCGAATAGAAGCAATTCTTGCCACCACCGCAGTGCAGCAGCAGGCAAACACGGCTGCCATTGACCGACTAACTGATCGTATAGATCGGATTGCGGTGCAGCAGGAGGCAAACACTGAGGCGATCGGGCGGCTAGAAGTTCAAACCAGCGCCAACACCGCAGCTATTGACCGACTGACAGAGCGCGTTGACAGCATTGCGGTACAACAGCAGGCGAACACCGAACTACTTGATCGTTTAGTAGATCGGGTAGATCGCATGGTTTCAGCAATCCAGAACCATCAAGAAGCGCTGAGGCTGATTTCTCAGCAGCACAATGAATGGCGGGAGCAAATGCGAATCATTCAGACAGAAATTCGCGACATCTGGCAGTACCTCAATAACCAGCTCCGAAACCGAGGCAACGGCGGCGGACAAAACTAAAGCGACCGCTGATCGCCCGTTTGGAGTTTTTGCGGTGCGGGCGATGGCGGGCTGGGGAGTTGGGGAGGTGTGGCGGGCGATCGGTGTGGAGCTTAGAAAGAAGGCAACAAAGAAAACTTAGAAAAATCTTTAGAAATCCTTGGAAATCCTTGGAAACCCTTGAACAGCCTCACTAAGAAATGCTAGAACAAGCGTTTTTTTAATTAATTTCTTACGCCCTAATACGTGCAGCGACAAGGTAGGTGTACTACTGCTGGTAACAGTAAAACTACGATTGGTAACAGTAGTAGCCAAGGCAAGTTACTACCTAGGATAGTAATAACGAGATGGTAATAGCAAAAATGTTAGACACCATCTAGATAGACGACTAGACGACTAGACGACAAATCGCGAACACTTCTCACCGCTTACTGTGTAATGTTCACTTTACATTTATTATTGTCTATACATCTGTCTACCTAGCTACCTAGCTATCTCGCGGTTAAAAAATCTTTTGTGCAGTTGATGCCAAAACTTACACCTTTGATGTCACTTGCCTAGCTATCTCGCGGTTAAAAAATCTTTTGTGGTAGCGATCGCAATTAGAATTCTTATTGTAAGATGGAGAGAACCACATTTTTTGTGAGGCCTATGTTTCGTGTTTCGCCAACAAGGATGACTTGCACAATTAGCGACGAATTGCTAGCCGAACTAGATGAAGCTTGTTACCAAAGCCGAGTTTGTCGCTCTGAATTTGTGCGCGAAGCTCTGGCAATCTATCTCAAAAACTTTCACGCACAGAGCACCAAGCTTGCCACGCCAAATGAAAAAGCACTGGCAGAATGAGACTTCCAGTGCTTTTTTAGTTTATTTTTTAGTGTAAACGTCCTGTTTTTGTTCTCTTTTTAATCTTGGCGGATTGAATTAACAAAAACAGGAACTTAAGCCATTTAAAGGGGTGTGGCTTATTGCTTGATGTCAACCCCTACTAATAAATTGTGTCTTATTTTGGTCAAAAAAGCAATCTAAGGTTGCGCGTTCAAAACGAGGGATACAGCGCTCTAGACAGCGTTAAAAATTCTTCTAAGCCTTATTCTACCTCAACTGTACCACAATCCCCTGTAAAAACGCAACATAACCGTGGATTATTTGGAGCTAGCTTTGCTGCAATAAATCCACAATCCACGATATCCGCGCAAGCAAACCGGGGATTCTCTGCGTCCACTTTTGCAGCGATCGGGGGTGCGGCGTAATGGACATCACGTCATCTCAGGTGATCAACCGCGAAGAAGTCCGCCAGCAATTAGCCGCACTGGGATACAAGGCTGGCGACGTTGTGTATTTGCGGGCCTTCTTCGCTGATTCCGATCCTCGCAAGAAAGACGATCTAGGACGGAAAGCGGACGCGACTAACCTTGACCAAGTAATCGCACACGCTACCAAATTTCAAGCTGAAGGGCGGGGGATTTACTTGGTAGTCAATGGCGGCGGTCACAAAAACGAAGATGTTACTTTCGGGCGCGCCATATTTTATGAGCATGACAATTTAGGTAAAGATGCTCAGATTGAGTTGTGGAAAGGCTTAGGGCTGCCAGAACCCAGCTTTCAAGTTGACACTGGCGGAAAGTCAATTCATAGTTACTGGGTTCTGGCAGCAGCACTTGCCATTGAGAAGTGGTTAGAGCTGCAAAAAGACTTACTTAATTTTGCTGACGCTGACCGCTCAATCAAAAATGCTAGCCGAGTAATGCGACTGGCGGGTGCGTGGCACTCTAGCGGTAATCAATCATTGATCATCACCAACTCCGGCAGGCGGTACGAATACGAAGAATTAAGGGCGATCGTCCCAACACCAGAAAAACCAGAGCCGACACTTTTTCAGCAGAAACCACAACCGCAAGCATTTTACACATCAGAGAAGCCTGATTCTTACGAAGCGATAAGAGTACCGGTGCCGATGCCAGTACCTCTGCTATGCTCCCTAGGTAAAGAAAATAAGAGCCTGCTACAAGGAGTCGCGACCCAACGCAACACATCAATGGCAACTCTCGCCAGAGATTTAATCGGGACTGCTAACGATTTTGCAAAACTGGGGCAAAGCACGAGCGATGATGCGTACACTCTATTTATTGATGCTTGCCGCCGATGCTCGCCCGGTGGCTGCTGGGGCGAGAAAGAATGGGAGGGAATCTGGAAATCGGCAGAAGGCTCAAATCCATCGGCAAGTATTAGTAAGGCTTCTCCCGATGCTGTAGAAAACTGCATAAAAAGCTGGTACTGGCAGGAATTTGGGGATAAAGAGCGCAGCAAGCGATCGAACCACAAGCCACAAAACAGCACTAAATTATCCATGCTGGAAGCGGCTAACCAAGCACGGGAAATACTGCGATCGGAGCGTGACGAGCTCACCACCAATATCAAACTTGAAGAAGTGCGGCATTCGGCAGGAATGGGCGAGTATGCTTGGGAACACAAAATCATCCGCCCTATCAAAAAAGACTTAGATTTGCAACGGTACAAATCTGAATTGCTCTATATCATGGCGATTGCCGATCCCGTGGAACGAGACTGGCGAATAGCTCAGATTGCGCCCAAATACCAACTTCAACGGGCAGTAATCGAGCGAAATATAGTGCAGATGAAAGAACGCACTACCACGCCAGAGTCACAGCTATGGAGCTTAAGTGAGGTTTTTAATCTTCAATCCGAAGGTTTGCAATGGATTATCCCCGAGCTTTTGCCATGTGGCGAAACGGTGATTTTGAGCGCAAGTCCCAAAGTAGGGAAATCCTTGATAGCAGTAGACCTTGCTTTTTGCACCGCTACTGGTGAAGAAAAATTCTTAGGACAAAATATCAAGATGGGCAAAGTCCTCTTGGTGTCAGTCGATGAGTCCCTAAATAGCACACGGTCAAAGCTGCTAAAGCGGGGATTCCGGCTGCAAGATAACGACAACATAAAAGTCTTGCCCCAATGGGACATCACCCAAACAGCAAAACTTGAAACTTTCTTGGAAGATTACCGCCCGGATGTAGTTATCATTGACAGCCTCAAGCGTATTTGCAAAGGTAGCACCATATCGGAAAATTCTGCTGAGTTTTCCGATAATATCTACGCCCTCAAAGAACTTTTTACTCGTTACGGTGCCGCTGGCGTTCTAATTCATCACAGTAACAAAAATGCCGATGCACTAGGCGTTGACAGGTTGCGCGGTTCTAGTGCGATTGCTGGTAGCGTTTGGGGTGTTTGGCAAGTTGACCACATTCCAAAGAAAGACCCTAACAACTCAAAAAAACTGATCATCGACCCCAAAGACCCAAAGCGTATTTTCTCGTGCTTCCCAAGAGATGCAGAAGGTCAAACACTAGACATTGAGCTAAATCTCGAAAATAATTCTTGGATCTGTCACGGACTAGCAGGAGAGGAAGCCGAAGCAGCACAGCAAAGAGAGACGATCCGAGAACGAATCTTGCGAGCTCTCGAAAAACATAACAGACCGCTATCTGGCCCAGAAATTATTGAAACAACAGAACTAACAGAAAAGCGTGGCTCGGTTTACTCCGAACTTAACCGAATGGTTGGCAAAAAAGTTATTAGTGCGGCACCAGCGCCGGGTAACAAACGATTTACCCTATATTCTTTGCCCCACATTCAGGCTGAAAAATCTCCTCCCCCCCCTCCCCCCCCTATATCACTACCAAATGCTATCTATGAGTCTGAAAATCTTATAGAGCATGGTTTTCAGATAGATAGCAGCATAGATAGCAGATACATAGCAATAGATAGCACTGTGACAGTTGAATCAGAGATGCTATCTACTGCAAATGATTGTGAGAACAGGGTTTCAGAGATAGATAGCAAATTACCACTGTCACAAAGGGGGGGGGAGGTAAAATGCGCTTTTGCTACTGAAACTGTCACAGAAAAAAATGTGGAACTGTCACACCAAATTCAGC
>NZ_JAUBTI010000118.1:0-19065 GCF_036702415.1 Microcoleus sp. D3_18a_C4
TGAGTTTTATCTATTTTTTAACCAATGTAAATACCCCCTTGACAATTTACCCCTCACCTTAACTTGTCACTAATGGGTAGCGAGTGGAATTAGACCGGGCGATTCCCTACGGGATAGCTTCGCACGCGCGTACTTGTCACCGGTTTTTTGGATATTTGCGATCGGCAATAGCAATGTCTCCTCAATTTCCTGCCGCACAGTAGGAGATACATTACAACCGCTATTAAGGCAATCTACCAGCAATTTCACTCGTCCTCATCAGAAAATAGAGAAGGTAAATCCCGTTCTCCCCTCACGATCCGAACAATTTCAATTAAGTTGTCCAGCGCCCGATAAAGAATTATGTAACCCCTGATAGGAATTCCCCGCACAGAAGAAGCTAGTTCCTCGTAACTGCGCCCTATATTGGGGAACTTAACTAAATTACGACACTTTTTATCAAAGTCTTCAATAAATTGTTCACCTGCATCTATATTTCTAGTTGCAAAGTAATCGGTAATTTCATTGAGATCGCGACTGGCTTCAGGGGAAATAATGTAGCGGATCATTGTTGATTTTCCCGCATTTTGCGAAATTTTTCCCGCAATCTAGCTATAACTGTCTCCCCATCAATTCCTTCGCCGCGTTCAAGCTGAGCTAGTCCTGCCGCTACTTTTGGACGAGTTTCATCGACCCATTCTTGATAAAGATCGCTCTGTTGCCGATCGCTTCTGTCTGCGAGTAGTTCCAACGCCGCAGCAATTACCTCATCCACCGAAGAATATTTGCCACTTTGGACTTGCGCTTCAATGAATTTATTATGGTCAGGTTTTAGAGTAATGTTCATGCGCTTTACTTCTAAGGAATGAGAATTAAATAAAATCCACTTTTCCTGTTTGTTGTGGGATGGGCGTCCCGCCCGTCCTTTCTGGGCGGGCGAGACGCCCATCCCACAAGAAAAAAGGGAAATTATTTAATTGACGATCCTAATAACTTTTAGCCATTATATCATTTCCACTGGCTCTCTCCGTGTAAAGGCGAAGGGGATGGCGATGGCGAGCAATTAAACTCGATCGCACTTGTCACCGATTTTTTGGATATGTGCGATCGGTAACAGCAATGTCTCCTCAATTTCCTGTCGCACAGCCGGAGATACATTAGAAGCGCTATTGAGGCAATATACCAGCAATTTATTAGCATCGTAATACTTCCTCAGCAATGACTTCTGCTGTTGGCTAAATTCCCAATCGTGACCTATATTGCGATAATAAATTATGATTTGTCTTAATTCCCTAGTCCAAACTTGTCCGTTAGCTTGCCACCATTGCCTAAATATTTCCTTGTCACCATCTGAGTGAGGTAGCTGTTTCTTAAGTTCTTGCAGTGCTTGCATCAATTCAGGTTCAACAACAGGGACAAGAAGAATGTCGTGGGAAAGACTAAGGGCTGGGTCAATAGCACCGTCGATTACAGGCAAAATGGCAAGGTCAAGAACAAGGTCAAGGGTAAGTTCAATAGCAGAGTCAAAGGTATGTTTAACGGCAAGGTAAAGGGCTGGGTCAAGGAAACGTTCAGGGTTACGATTAAGAGCAAGCTCAAGGGATGGGAGAAGGGAAAAGTAAAAGAATCTCACTGCCGCAGGTTTGTAGGGGAAATCAACAGAAATGGATTTTTGGTTTACCCACAGTAGGAATTGCTGTAACTCCTCGTCCTCAGCGACCAGTCCATCAACTTGTTGTTTCATTAACAGTAAAAAATCATCAGCTTTTGGCAACATCTCAACTGCTAACAACAAAACTTCTCGCCAACGCTTCTCGGTTACGTGGCTGAGCATTTTTTCCAAAGCTTGTGGAGTGGAGTTGTTAACTATTTTTGTAGCAGTAAAATACTCTGGGAATGTTAGATGAGAAAACGAATAAATCCCTCTTGCCCTTTCCACTAATAATCCATGTTGTGCCTCGATCGCCTTCAGGACAACCTCACTATGGTTCTCCAACTGAACGCGGTCAGTTGTGGCATCGGGTCAGTTAGCTAGATAGTCGGCAATCAATTGCTGAACTGTGTTTTTTTCAACAAAATAATCGCCCCGATCAAAAGTAATAGCTGCCACAAAAGCAAGTAAATGTTTCTGGCGGCACAAATTTAAATAGCGATAAACTTCATCCCGTTGAATGCCTCTAGTTTCATCCCATTTTCTGAGCATAATTTCCAGTCCTTCCTCATACAACTTGGCTCGGTTGGATGGGAAATCTGCTTTGGCTTGGAATACTAAACAAGTCAGATTCAACAAGATAGGCGTTACTGCCAATTCTCGGATTTGCTGATTTTTATTCATTTTTAGCTGCTCTACAAATTGAGACGCTAAAGCTTTCCCTGCCTCCTTATTCTGGGAAAAAGCCACAAACCAATTGCGAGCAAAGGCAGCGATTTGCTTATTATTAAAATCGGCTACCTCAACATTGGTAAATCCTGCGTCGTGAAATCTGTACTTAGAAGCTGCAATTCGACAGGTAATAATAAACTGATTGTTGTAATACTTTTGGACAAACTGACGAATCTGTCTGACGACTGCATCGCTATCTGATTCTGGCACTTCATCTAAGCCGTCCAATAAAATCAAGCCTCTGCCTTGACTGAGTGCGAATTCAGTTTGCGATCGCGCCTCAACTCCGCAACTGGCAAATTCGTCGCTGATATATTCTAATAAGTCAAGATTAGGGATTTCAGCAAAGGTTCTTAGGGGGATAAAAATCGGTATTTTGTTTGTTTCAAATTTTGCGCGATCGCACTGAATGGCAATGTGTTTCAAAAAAGTAGTTTTACCGGAACCCGGTTTGCCGAGTACCATCAGTTTAGAGTGAGATTTCACCGCATCCAATCCTGATACTCGTTTCTGGCGTACTTTACCTAAACCTAAGCGGTTCAAGTTATCTGCATCGGGATTGAAGTCTCTCAATAAGTCGCTAATTTCTCCCGGCTGTCAACTGGTAATTTCCTCCAAAATGTTGACTTCAACGTAGAGGTTGCTGAGATCAACGGGCTGTGCAATATCCAACAGTTGCATTTTGCTGTAAAGCTGTTGGATTTTGCTGTGGCATTTTTGCCGGATCTCTTGCACTACCGAATCAATATCCTGTTGGCAAAAATCTCTAACCCCCCCAACCCCCCCTTGGTAAGGGGGGGCTAAAGGAGGACGATCGACAATTTCTTCCCAATTCAACTGCAAAACCGTGCAGAAAGCCCTGAAAGCATTGGCTTTAATTGGGTCTATTCCTCCTAAAAAACGCCTCCAAGTTGGCAGCGAGAGGCCATCGGCATAGGGCCCGGCAATAGTCCAAGTTCGATCGGGCTCTAATTTTTGACTAGCTTCTACTAGCCATATCGGGTCTTCTATAGTCGAGCCCCTTTCTCTTCTAGCTTGCTTAATTTTTACTAATCCCTCTTCAGAGGCTTTGAGGGTGGTCATTGTATAATTTACTTATCTAATTGTCAATCTCAGTTTTCGCTCAGTTTAGCGATCGCAAACTGAGTTTGTCAAGCGCCGAGCAAAAAAGAGAAAATGATTGGGACAACAACTGCACGGCATACGGGAAAAGTCAGGCATAAATCATGCAAACTTAATCGTTCAGAATGCCACTGTCTTTTTTAGGTAAAAAAGTACACATTAAATGATGACAAAGGATAGCACCATGATAGATAACATAGATGAAATTCCGTCAGGTGGGATAGGTATAAAAATTATTGGCAAAATTGCCGATGAGCTAAGTTATACCCGCACTTCTGACGGCCGAAACTGTCTGTTCATTGTAAAATATTATCAGCAGCCTGGTCTAGTACCATCCCAACGCAGCATTGAAGATGGTTTTTTTAAGCGCGCAATCGATGTTTTAACCAGCTTTAATTTCGGGTTTCAAAAGCAACGACTTCCCCAATCCGAGCCAAGTTCTAACCAGCCACTTCACCAATTTAGGCTTGAAATAAATACTGATATCAAGGCTGTTGCTCAAGTTTTATCATGGGTTGAACAGCTAGATCCTCTACCAATAATTCCCCTAGTCGTTTTGCATCAGTGTAAACTTGCTGTGATTGAAGGGTTTACGAATGCTGTTCGCCACGCTCACAAAAATCTGCCATTAGAAACTCCGATAGAGCTGGAAATAATGGTATTTAACCAACACCTAGAAGTAAAAATTTGGGATTGGGGAGAACCTTTTGACTTCCAAGCGAAGTTGAAAGAAGAATTGCCCCAAAAAAGTCTGTATTAGTTGGAACGATCTGGGATTTTTGCTTCACTAAAGCTGTGCTGTAATTGCCCGGTTGAAATTGACGCTAGGAAGAAACTTTTTTGTTAGGACTACTGATACTACTCCCAAGATTCTCGTTGTGGATGCTTTCGGTCAATTCTAAAATCTAAAATCTAAAATCTAAAATCTAAAATCGAGTGACGCAGCCATCCGCAATCTAGTTCATCGTTTTTTAAATCAGAAATATCAAGTTGATTCGGCACCAGATGGCGAGACGGCTTTAGAATTGTTTGAGAAATTAAAGCCACTGCTAGTAGTTCTTGATTGGAATTTGCCGGATACTACAGGCTATCACCTCTGCCAGGAAATGCAGCGCCGTACTAATGTTTTTGTGATTATGCTAAGCAGCCGCACAGACGAAGCTGATAAACTTAAAGTCCTGTCTGCAGGTGCTGATGACTATATCTGCAAACCCTTTGGTTTGGCGGAGTTGGCAATTCGTATAGAAGTTGTGTTGAGACGGATGAGGCCTGTCACTTCATCACGTATTGTATTCGATCAATTCGCGATCGATTCAGCGCGTCGGGAAGCAACACTCAACGATCGCATTATCAAGTTAACAGCCTTGGAATTTAAGATATTGTATTTTTTGGCAAGTCATTCCAATCAATCTTGGAGTCGCCAACAGCTAATCGAAAAAATCTGGGGGTGGAACTGCGACGACACAGGAGAAGAGAAAGTTGTTAGCGTGCATATCGGCCAGATTCGCAAGAAAATGATTCAAGTTGATGCTAATGCGTCGCAGTTGATTAAAACTATTCGGGGTTACGGTTACAGGTTCGATCCGCCGAATCGCACGGCAATGGCAATTTCCTAAGCTCATCGGCATTAACCACCTTATTTGGTGAAAAACCTATTTTCCCACGTGCCGTCGGGCAGCCAGATGCCTCCTAGAGAACGAACGCGATCGGGTAACATGAAGTAAGCCCAAGCCGTGCCTAAAGGTTTGAGGTGTCGATCGAAGATTTCGATTTCCTGCCGCTGATATTCGTTTTGTGTCGGTTCGCGCAGCGGATGATAGTCTTCCAATCGGTCTAAATCGTCCAAAATAGCCGAGTTTGCGAAACAGAGGAGAAAACCGCAGACTGTGCCCTCTCCGGCCACCATCGCAGGATAGCCGATCGGCAGCGCAAAAAGTTGACCGCGGGCGATCGCGGGGCAAGCATCCACAACTTTTCCTTCGCAGTAGCGGAGGTAGTTGCACTCCCCCGGTTTGAGTGTGCCGTAGACAAAGACTTTCATCGGGTAGGGCCTAACCGCTAGTTTTTGCTAAGATAGATGGCTAAGCTAATAGTTTAAGTGTCGCGGGCGATCGCGACTGCAATCTTGATAAATTTCGTTGTTTACCCTTTCTTATAATTCATGACTCTAGCAGTTAGTTTTATTGCTTTTGGACTTCGGCCTTTGTACTTGAGCTCTTTTTTGCCGTTCCTGCCCCTTGACAGCTTGTTTTCGACTCAAGGGATTATGGTAATGCTACTGGCCGCCTATGCGGGGGCGATGTGGATGTTTCTCACCAGTGCTCCGAAGGTACACACCGTGATGGTATCGGATCTCGGACAAGCGAGGGAGTTCTATGAAGGTATGCTAAACCTGCCCGTAGCAGAAGTGCCGCTGCACTACTACTACAATTACGAGCAAACTTTGGGGACAACTGGTATTGATCCGCTGTATTTGTCGCCGAATGTCGGGAGGGCAACGACATCTCAAACAATGGGGAGTCCCGATGGTTTGTGGTATCAGTTGATGAAAAATACGCAACTGCACATTATTAGCGGCGCCGGTGCAGGGGAAAAAAATCGCCCGCGTCACGTTTGTTTCGATCGCGATTGTTTGGATCAGCTATTGATGAGGGTACAAACTCGCGGCATTAGTTATAAAATTCGCCGGGAAAAGCCGCTGAATTTTTTGGTCAAGGATTATGACGGCCGCGTGATTGAAATGGCTGAGGTTAGTAATTAAGTAGGTCGTTCTAATTAAAAGTAAAACGATCTCGCGCGCTACCCCCGGCTTTTTTTGTTGGGTAATATCATTCCGGCGGTGCCGGAATGATATTAGTCGCGAACACGGCTCATCTCCTGAGAGATAATGGCTCAATCAAAAAATGATAAGAATAGTTGAGATTTTTGAAATATCACTATATTTTGATTAAACTACCTTGATTGGTTTCCGGAGATTTTTGTATATTCCCAGAATAATCAGTAATAGTCTTGTTAACTAAAACCGGGAGATAAGTAGAAATGACCGAAGTTGAAGCCATTGTAGCAAGTTTGTGGGAGCTTGATGATGATGTATTGGAAGCTCAGCTAGGCTCTCGCGTACAAGCCATAGGGGATGATGTTGCTGGACGTGGAGCAACAGGGGTAGACCCAGCTTCCTTGGAATCTATTGATGTTAACGTTGCGGCTAGAGCAGCGATCGATCCAAGATTTTTAGATGCTGGTCGGCAGTTGTTCGATCGCGTCAACCCCTTAGTTTACCAACTTATGTGCAAACCCATCGGAGACGATGCAGAGACTCGGAAGATTCTAGATGAAACAATAAATCAGAACTATACCACAGCGGCTGGGATGTTGGCTCCTGTTTTAGTTAGTGGAGTTGGGTTAGCTCCTGCTGTTGCGACTCTTGTTGCAACTCTAATCATTAAAAAAGTTTCCAAATACCTGGCTACTGGAATTTGCGAGACTTGGGAGAAAAGTTTAGTAAAACCTGCAAGTTGAGTTATGTACAAAGATTAGTAATAAAAACTCTGTGAGGAGGCGATCGCTCAACTTTTTGAACTTTCCAGTCGATCCGTGGTCGCTTTCGACGGGCATCTCGTGTCCAGCAAAGTAGAAGAGCAGGCGATTGTTTTCGGCAGGTGGCTGGAGTTTTTCTGGCAGCCATTTGGTGAGCAGGTTCTCAAGCTCTTTCAGCGTGGGCTGGCGCCCAGTGTCATCTGTGATTAGCTCAACCTGATAGTGATACTCGTCTCTCAAGAGGTCAGCTAGTGTTTCAGCGTCAGGTTTTGCAGTCTTCAACTTGGCGATACCGTTTTGATATTGGTTGATGCCAATGATGATCGCTAAGTTGTGAGTAAAGTTCATCATCAATGAAATGTCCTTGCTCATGTAGATCAGAGCATCTGGTGATTTAGGAGTGCGATCGTCTTTTCAAGCCCGTGTATCAATCGAGTAACAGTTGTCGCATCACTGCCATAACGTTTCATGCAGAGAACCCCTAGAAGTTCTTAAGGTAAGTTGGGGCAAGTCTTTCGATAAGGTTCATCAGGAAAAAATTGTCGCCATTCCTGTTGCGTCAAATTACGGTTGAGGCGGGCACAAGCTTCATTAATTAGATCCTCTGGCTTCCACAACAAAATATGTACAGTTTCTAGAACCTGTAATGCCAAATATCGTTGACTAAGTGCAACATTTCCCAAGCCCCCATCGGATGTGATTCGTACCCTTGGTCTACCAGTCTTCACCTCCCAGATATACATTGGACGTTCATCTGTATCCTCTACACCTATCATTGCCAAGTATTGCCCATCTGAACTAAGAGCTATTGAATCTATTCTGTAAAAGTTTTCAAAACTAATACGCCCAACTTCTTGACCAGTACTAACTTCCAAAACCCTGACTAAATCCAGGGCTCTTGCACGTTCTGTAGTTACATCTTTACCTGATATTGCTAAATATTTTCCATCCGAATTTAGGGCAAATTTCCAGAAGTGGGGATCATACGAGGTATTAGGTATATTCACCAATTCTTTGCTATTAGCGGTTTCCGAGACTCGTAAAAAATCACCTAATCCTTCTGCATAATCTGTAGATACGACAGTGAGATTTAGGTATTTTTCATTCGGGCTAAAGACTATTGCCTTTACCTGTCCCTTTTGAGGTAGGCTTTCTAATTGCTTTTTAGTAGCGACTTCCCACACTTTCAATTGTGTGTTTTCCTCTCGATTGACAGCAGCTATATATTTGCCATCTAAACTCAAAGCAATAACTTCTGGACTTAGCCCTAAAATCTCTTGTGGTATGCTGGCTACTTGATTGCCAGTTGCAGTTTCCCAAATCTGTATCTCTTCAGTATCGACTGGGGCAATACCTTCGGCATCGGCTTTAGCTTCCTTGTAGTTTGTTATCGCGAGATATTTCCCATCAGGACTTAAGGCAATAATAGATGTAGAGCTACATGGTATACTAGCCATCGGAGCGTTATCATCGCCCCTAGTTATCTCCCATACTTGTATCCCTTCTGTAGTACCTGTAGCTAAATATCTCCCATGCGAGCTACAAGCAAAATTTCTTTCGCAGAAACTATCATGAGGCACACGAGCTATTTCTTTACCAGAATTTACTTCCCACACTTGCACAATATAGGGATTGGTCAATGCTTCAAAATTTTTTGTAATGCCACTTAAAGTGGTCAAGTATTTTCCATCAGGGCTAAAAGCAACAGCCCTCAGCCTTTCTTCATTGAATTCGGACAGTCGAGCTACTTCCCTGGTAGTGGACACATCCCATACTTGTAGTATCCCCCCAGCAGATGCGGCTATGTATTTTCCATCAGGACTAAAGCCAATGATTCTGACGCTTTCATTGTAGCTTGTACCGCCTGTTATATGAATTACATCTTTGCTAGTTTTTGCTTCCCAAATTCGTATCTGTGCAGGATTTTCAGAATTTGTTCCAGCTAGGTACAAGTCTTTTCCATTTGAACTAAATGCAAGGGCATCTATCCTATCTTTTTGTAGAATACTAACCTCTTCTCTAGCCGTCGCTATTTCCCATACTCTGACTAGCTGAGTGTTTTCGTCCAAACATACTGTAGCTATAAATTTACCATCAGGGCTGAAGGCAGTCTTGGCGAACAAATCGCTTTGGCTTATATAGGGATGATATTCAACATCAAGGTTAGGTATGTTGGTAACTTCATTACCTGTAGCTACTTCCCAAACCTGTAGACGGGAGATGTCGTCTGAATTAGAACTGACTGTAACTGTAACTAAGTACTTCTCATCTGGTGGACTGAAGGCAATAGCTTGTTTGGTAGCTACTCCAGATATATTGGTATATTTGTTGAGTGTAGTAACTTGTTCACCTGTATTTACTTTATATACTTGTACCTGTGTCGTTTTCCCCGATTCTATTTCCCCTGACTCTATAGTTACTACAGGTAAGTATTGCTCATGTTGGCTAATGTCAGTCGTTTTTCCCGATTCTATAGTTACCATAGCCAGGTATTGCCCGTTTGGGCTAAAGGCAACAGCATCAACTTGATGGGATATCTGAGTGATACGGCGCGGGAGCAAACTTAAACCACTACGCAGGGTGTTATCAGCTTCCAAGGAAGGAGATAGGCGTATAGATTCTATAGCAAGGAGAAGACTGCGCGGTAACAGCTTAACTAGCTGATTTCGTGCCAACTCGGCTTGAGCAGCTAACTGGCGAGATACTGCTAACTTACGTCGCTCTTCAGCTTCTTTCAGTTCATCGAGTCGTTGTTTCTTGCTTTGTTTTACAAATTCTGTTTCTAGTTTGTTGAGCCAGTTATTATTAGGAGATTCAAGTACTTTTTCTAACCAAGCCAGACGATCAACTTCTCTAGTCCAAAGACCACCTTTTTCTGTTGACCAATCATTAGCAGCAGGCGTTAAACGTTGTTGCAGTGCCAAATCCCCCTGGCTCTGCTTGATCCATTCCTGAAGTTTGTCCCAGCCACGTACTAGGAAATCGTGGGCAGGTTCGACGTAGGGTTCTCCTGTCTCCTGTCCCTTCACCAGCAAACGAGCTTTGACTAGCCGATCGCTCACCTGCGCCACACGCTTGTTCTCTTCCGAATCTGGATACACCAATTCAGACTCCGGCACCCGTCGCCGTGCCACTCCTCCCCCCTCAATAGTCACCATTCGCAGCATCACCCGTCGCATCGTAGTTTGGTATGCCTTACCCGATGCTTCCCCAAAATCTCTTACAAGGTTGTCATACTCCTCTGTGGCGCGGCGAGTCAGCGCTCCTGCGACTCCACCCAGTTCCTCATAGTCCTTGATTCGCAAAGCGCGATCGGTTGCATTATCCTTCGCCCAGCGCTCATACAATTTAATGTAGAGTTCACTTAAGGTAAATGAGAGCAACGGTAACGCTCCCGGCATCTGCCCCACCTCATCAATCAACTTGCCCACCAACTCCGGTGGTTCAAAGTACAACGCTTGCTTCAGGGCAGGTCCTTCGATCGCCTGTCGTAACTCATCCAAATTCATCGCCCGCACCGGGAATCGGGAATCTTTCCAGTAAGCCGAAAGGGGTGAGGAAAGGAAACGTGGTTCAAAGTCCGATCGTAGCGTCAATACAATATGTAACTGCTGAGAACATTCAACAATTGCCTCTCTCAGCACCTGCAAAAACGGTAGCCAAGGTTGAGATTCAGCAGCACGTTCACTAACTATCTCGTTGGGAGAATCGCTCTCCTGCCTGTCACCGCCACGAGTTTCTGTTTGACTCTCCTGGCTCATCGTAATCAACTCTTCAAACTGGTCGATCGTTAACAGCAACTTAACATTGGGATGACTCTCTTTCCACTTTTTAATAACTCTAGAGAGGTGTTGCGGCTCATTTTGGAGTCTATTACTCAGAGACTCTAGCTGTTCAAAAATTGCCCGATAAAGCTGCGATAACTGTTCCTTTTCTTGGGGATTGCGACACAAAGCCAAAAGCTGCTTGAAGTAATCCTCAACGACCAAAAGTTTAGCTTCTGGCTTTGCACTATTCCAAAACTCTGCTAGTTTGACAAACGCTGTATCTGTTGATTCATCACCCTTATCTTGACCGCTTTCTTCCTTGGGTTTGAACACCTCATCAAGAAAACTCACTTGAGAGAGTTGCTCGATCAGTTCCGGCTGAGCGATGGGCAGAATAGCTCGTGCTAGAGCCGTAAACGGAGACCGATCCGGACGCATTGGGTCGAGGATATACCATTTTGATTCCTGCCTCAACTCAGGAATCAATCCGGCTTTAACTAAACTGGATTTACCGGAACCCGAAACTCCCAAAACGACCGTGAGAGAACGATTCGCTTGAGACAGGCGATGCTGGAGTTCTTCAACTAATATCTTTCGACCGAAAAAGAAGTTAGCGTGTTTTTCATCAAATGATGCCAACCCACGATAGGGATTATTGCTCTCGTTCAGGAGTGGTGCAGGCTTGAGTTGCTCGGACGTGAATCCAGGTTTTGTAAAAACAAACTCTCCTCGGTCATACTCTAGCCTCATCGGATAGATTCCAGGCTTTTGACGAGAGCCAGATAACTCGCTGACCTGCTGATCTAGATACACATACAGTTCGTGAGCCGTAATAACGCCATCTGGAATCATGTCTGCTTTGTTTTCACGCAATCCTTCCAGTAGTGCCAGTGCAAACGGAGAATGCAGTTCCTGCTTCTCATCTGGAATTGCACCGCGCTTATCCTCAGCTAATTTAGCCACATCTAATGCTTCTTGGTCGTGCGCTGCCGAGGTTATTACCTGCCATGCTGGATAGCGAATGAAGCGATCGTAGTGTTCCCGCCGAACCGTTTCCCGTATCAGAATCATTTCCCGGCGACCGGCCCAGCGAAACGTTCCAGCAAAGCAGCAGTCCAGAATGACTAGCAAATGATGACACTCCAGTTTGCTCAGTGCCTTATACACCTCAGACATGGCTAGAAAAGAGCCGTCTTTCTGCCAGTCTGCATCCTGGGGTACTAAATATCCTTCTGGTCCGTCTTGACCGTTGTGGGGAATGCCATGACCCGCAAAGTAGAAAATTAGGCGATCGTATTTCGTGGGCTTGAGTTGATGGGGAATGGTTTTATCAAGTAGCGTTTGGAGTCCTGTCAGCGTGGCGTCTGAGTCGAACAGGCGAACTACATTTTCATCGAACAGGCGATCGCCTTTTTCATCTTGATTATATCCATACTCTGTTTCTAGCAAATCCGCAAGCGCCCTAGCATCACTGACTGGTGTACTCAGGTCATGAATGCTTTCGCTCTTGTAGCGATTAATGCCGATGACGACTGCTAGGTTGCGATCGAAGTTAGTTCTGTGGTATTCCCATTGCATGGCTTTGTCTCTAACTAATCTATTTTCTTGCTATTAACGTAAGGATTGAAGTTTATACGAACTTTTGGGCTGTATAACGAATAGATTTCATCTTGATTGTTTTTAAATCCTCATCTTCAATCTTTTCAACACTGCCATAGGAGGTGTTATGGTCTGCTGGAGATATAAAGAAATCCACTCTTTTAGGTGAAGAAAATAAGCGCCACTCTACTAAGCCCCTGCTCTCTTTTTGAACAAAAGTATATGTTAATTTTGTTGCTCCGGGGGAAAGTCCATTTAATAAAACTTCTGTATCTTGCCAGAGATTCATTGAAGAAAACCGACCATTCACATCAATGCCAACCATGTAAACGTGGATGGTTTCTTCTGTAAGATTATTAATTCTAAAATAAAAAGTGTTTTGGTACTCAATATAATAAGCTGCTTCATTACTAATTTTTGGTTGTTCAGCTATTTCAATTTCATCGGGAGCTGAACCTACCATAACGGTGACTTCGAGCGGAAACTCCGATTGGGCAATCGTTAGTAAAGACTTCCAACAATCGAGTTTTTCTCTAATCACCCAGAGGTCGTCACTAGAAAGTGGAACTAGACCAACAGGAGGGTTTAAGGTCAGAAGATTATCTATAATTTCAATGACTCTTTCAAAGTTTAGTTCAAAAAATCTCAATCTGTATTCTAAGTAAAGTGTTTCAGGACTAGAAGCTTTTAGCTTAATAAGGAGCTCTACCAATTCACTAAAAGTAGTAAAATTACCACTTTGTAGAGCAGAAAAGGCACGAGCTTTGAGTGCATCAAAGCTTTGATTCCGCAGCGAAATCACCATTTCACCTCGATCGTCTAAATCAAAGGAGCCAAAGTCTGGTGTTTGATTTGATTGGGAAGCTTGTGCTACCTGCTGCTGGATGAATAGTCCTAGTTCTGAAGAAGTGATTAGTCCATTACCATCCAAATCTGCTTTGCCCCAGTTAAATCCATCAACCAATGTGCCAGTAAAAAGGGAATGGCCAGGAATTGGTCCGCCATCTAGTGCAAGTTGCTCTCTTCGAGCAGAGGTAATTACCTTGCGACTGATTAGACTACTGAGGTATTTTTCATAATGAACTGCATCTCGGAAACTTTTCATTGCCTCACCCAAGGCAAAACCACTATGACAGGAATCCAGAATGACAAGAATATGTCTTGCTGGAAGTCTGCTGATGGACTGAAGGAGTGGATCGATCTGGATGTAGTCACTCCAATATTCTTTAGGTCCTCGTGCTTCTACCGGAACAATAAATCCGGTTTCTCCCACAACCTTGCCCCCCACCTTGTCAGTACGGGTATGCCCATGCCCTGCAAAGAACAGCACCAAGTTGTCATCTTCCTGCAACTCCTCTCGAAGTTGATCCTCAATCAAGGATTCGATCGCTGCTTTAGTAGCAGCCTCATTAAGCAATGGTGGAATCGGTGCGGAAAATCCCAGCTTGTCGATGAGTGTCTGTTGAAGCCCGATCGCATCCTGCACGGCATTCTTGAGTTTTTGCCAGTGGACATACTCGTTGATGCCAATCGTTACGACGAGCGATCGCCCCTGCTTGACAGGTTCAAACTCTACGGCTTCCAAAATCATTGCTCGATCGAGATTTTCTATTTCTTCGGTTAGCTCAGTCATAACTCCACGTTATATCTCTAGTTTCCAGCTATTCTGCATCGCACAAAATCTTACGGGAGGCTGTCAAAATCTGGAAAGTAGTTTGCTAGAATTAGCAACCTTAAATTCTCAGCTATTTGACAGCCCAATTCCGAAAGTATTATCTAGCGATCGTAAATGTCACCTGCTTGGTTAGCCAATCAGCATTCGGATCGGGTTCGTAAACCATCGCACGGGCTGACTCAGGCGAAGGTGCCTTATCAACATCAGCACCGATAATACTCAACAAATTGTTGAGAGGACTGATATTGGTAGATTTTCCCCTCGCTGCACGTTCTTCTGCTTTCTTGTTGAGCTTTTCTTCAAGATTGCCTTTTCTTTGACCCATATTTACATCAAGAGCAGGTAAAGTTAGCCACTCGAAGTTAGCGATACCGCGAGTTGCAAACAACTTGAGAGTTTCTTTGGCTGGCTTGTCATCATCTCCTGCTGGCAAAGCAGCACGCATTTTGAGGTATATTTCTTGCTCGTCAGCTAGTGTAAAAAAGATATCTTCAATTCCGTAAATGCGATATTGAGAAATAGCCCAAGTGGAGTCGAGATCGAGAACAGCAATATTGAGCGGTTGACTATCTGTATTCTTAACACGTAAGAAGACGATCTTACCCTGTTTTAAGACGATGTTACTCGGCTCCTTAAATGGTTGCCTGTTCTCGTCTACCAATTCACACTCAACGTGTTTTGCAAGTTCGGAAGAGGGATTGTCTAGTGTTTGTACCGCTTGATATTTGGTCAAATGAACTAAGCGATTTACAACTCCGATCGCCGCATCTGAAGCATCAATTTGTAGTGGCGTTCCTAAGTTTTTGAAAGGAGTTTCACTAGAAATTTCGTACTCACTATCTCTGCCAACCGCAACTTGATAGTCAGACTTTAGCTCATCGCCCGCTTTCACTTCAACAACCCAACCATTTCCTGTCAAAGCTTGCCGAACTTTCTCTAAAGCTTCCTGTTGTTTGTCAACTAACTCGGGTGGTAATTGATGCTCCTTATCGCCTGCTTCTTTGTTATCTAACAACAGGACTCGACGCACCAGAGCGACTGGTGCAGCCACCAGGACAGCAGGAGCGCCCAGTTCGATTTTGCTCTCTTCTGTAACCTTAATTCCTCCCTCTTGAGGTTCCAGAACTCTTGCCACTGATGTAGAGGCTTGAACCTCTACGATTTCAACAATAGCCAGTTGTTGTTGCCTGTTGGAAAAATCTGTGGCATTCAGTGGATAAATAGCAAATCGCGTACCGCTGCTGAGTCCTTGAGCTAATCCGGCATTCAAGGTAATTTGCTTTTGTTTGGCGTCTACATTGATAACTGTCACGCTGTACTGAGGCGGTAAGCGATCGTTCCCAAATACTGCGCGAGTGCCGTCACCGATTAACATGGGTAACTGTTGGGGAAACTTACTCTGAATTTGAGCGCAAACGCGATCGTACAGTTTGTTGAAACTCAATGCTGTAGAACTCGTAGCCAGAGTCTGAATTAGCCAGTAAGTCAGGGCTCCATGTTGCTCTTTACCGTCAAACGGATACTCACAAGCTACCTCATTGGGGCGACAGGCTGCTAAAAGAAGGTAATTCTTTATGGGAGGAACCCATGCAATATCACCATCTACTCCTTCAGTTAGAGTTTTCCAGTTTTTGCTCAACTCCTCAAGCGGAGCAACCAAGCTTTCCTGATTTGGCGGTGTTTTGTCGGTTTCTTCTCCGCTGCGGATAGCACCATCACCTCGGGTTACTCCTCCAGAGTGACAGCTATCCATAATAAGTGTGACAATTAACCCTTTGTCCGTCATCCGCTTCAACACCATCGCCAATTCCACATCGAGTAGGTAACGACCTCCAGCGCTAATATCTGAGGGCACAATACCTTCATCTTCTTGGTCAGCCCCTTTCAGTTCTGGATAGATGGTTGTCGCCCGTCCTCCGTGGCCGGCGTAGTAAATGTATACCTGCTCTCCCGGTTGCGCTAGTTCTGTAATGGCTTTAAACTGCGCCACAATGTTTGCATAAGTTGGTTCCGGGTCTTTGGTTGCGATCGTTTGAGCAACTTTAGGATTCGGAGAAGTCAGCCTGAAAATCCGTTCGGATGGAATTTTCACCGTTTTTAAGAGGTAGCTTGCTACAAGATTGATGTCACCCACGCATCCTTTAAGATCATTGTACAACCGATTAGGCTTATAGCCGTCAATGCCAATTAATAAGGCATAAATATTCGGTGTTTGTTCAGGTTTATCAGCCATTTTTACCTCATTTTTGTAGCTTATTTTTTTCATGCTGAGCGTTGGTGTATCGGCAGAGTTCTAGAGCCGTAAGTTATAGCTATTCAGAAGACTCTGCCAATTCAACAACGTATTTTTCAGCTCAAGATTTTGTTAACTCGATCGCCAACCGCTCAACCCAGTTTTTGGCGGGTTTTCGGTCCGACAATTCCATCTGGTTCTAAACCCTTCTGCCGTTGAAATTCTTTGACGGCTTTGTCTGTTGCTGGTCCAAATTCACCATCAGTCCCAACTACAATGCCAGCCTTGTTCAAAGCTTCCTGAAGCTTTGTAACATCAGACCCTTCCATCATCGGTCGGCTGAGTTTCAGCAATCTGGGTTTTTCATCCCACGGTGCTATCTCAAATCCCATCGCTGGCGAGTTCTTTAGGGCAGATTCGGTTTGAGGCCCGTAACCACGATCCTCGTCAATTTTTTGGTTTGGATGGTTGTTATTCCAAAGCTTCTGAATTGCTAGCATTGCTGTGCCACGAATATCTTGTTTTCCTCCTCCCACGTAATCAAAGTGAGGAGGGTCAATATCACCTAGCCAATGCCAACCGTAAGCCTCCAAATACGGACGCCAGCCGTCATAGTCTTCAATATCGATCGCCAAGCCGCTTTGATGATTGCTCTTTCCTGGAGGCGCTACCAGAGAAAAACCACAGCCGCTACCCCAATTGTACAAAAGCAATTGCTGTGCAATGGTGCGGTAGGCAGAGTTGACAACCATCTTCACGCCGCGGTCTTGAATAGCGCTTTGCAAGGCTTTTTGAGCGGCGGGTTGCAAATAGGCATAGGCAGCATCGCCTAAATCCACATTCAGATCGTCAAAGCTGACCAGCGCATCTGGAACAATTAAATTCATCTGATGAATCAATTGCTGGGACAGTCCATTGACAATTGCAGTCGAACAGCCTGGAGCATCTTTAAGAAGACCATTAAAACTTCCCCTGATTACACCAGAACGTGGTTGTCCGAGATTAATCTCATCGCAGCGTTCAACAGGATATTCAGATGTTTGATTCGACGTGCTAATTACTGTATCGGACATGATTTAGTCTCCTAATTAATTGATTAAAAATCCCTTGTTGTGAAACGAGCTATTTGCCACGCGAATTTACAAGCGCTTAATCCATCACGTAAGGCTTTTTCACTCGTCTAAATTGACGGGAAAAGTTAGAGAGATTTGCTACACCCATTCACTCTGTTCACAACCCCAATATCCGTCGAGTTTCAGCACCGACAATTCCATCCACCGTTAGCCCTTTTTGTTGCTGAAACAGTCGCACGGCCTTGTCAGTATCATTGCCAAAGAATGCATCAGGTTCGATATTGATTCCTGCTGCTTTCAAAGCTTTTTGTACTCGACGAACATCCTCACCTTGCATCATGGGTTCGGTGAGTTTCAATGTGCGAGGTACTTCTGAGATTGTTTCCCCTGTTACTTCTTCGCCTGTTCCTTCATAGGTTAAGAATAACTGCCAGGGTTTTCCCAAAAACAGCGATCGTTCAGCCAAGCGTCGGCGTGTCAGCCCTAGCCAGGGTGTACGATCGACTTTATTCCACACAGGAAACTGATTAGCTGCTCCTTGATAATTTCCCTGGTTCAAAAGCCTTAGAAGATTTGAGCCTCCAAAACCTTGTGCTCCTGGACCCACGTTGAAGCAAAAACAAACCAGTGCAGAAAACTGATTATCATTGATCTGAACTTCAACGGCATCCTCAACAAAGGATTCAAATTTTTCTAAATCTTTGCTCAGCAATTCTTCTGCTTGCGTTTGGCTAATCGTCAGTCCTGGAAAAACATCGTTGCCAGTGTGTCCGTAACCAATTGTCCAAACTCCACCGCCGTCATCATAAGCAGTCAGCTTACATCCTTCAAACGTAGTGAGAAGCTTAAAGCCTTCTCCATTGATGTGCTTTGAACCTCTGCGTTCTGCCACAACATCAGGCGGTTGTTTTTCTGGAGGATTAATGTTGTATGTTTTAGCCACGCTGAACTTTAAAGCATCAATTAATGCTTTTACTTGTCCATTTGTCTCGGTGACTTTAACGGCTAGGTCGTCTTTTATTTCGTACACGCGACCATCGCCGAAGATTTCAAGTGATCTTGGCATTTTAGTTTTTCCTTTTGAAAAAGTAGATTCGATCGAAAGACGCATCCTGAAGATCCCGATCGCCAAACTTTTGCCTGCCTCTGACAACGTGTGAAAAGAGTTGATCAATTCATACTTGTTATCCAAAGTCTTTGTTCGACCAGTGATTTCACTAATTACGTCTGTCCCAAAGTAAATTCCGGGATTTTCTTGAACTTTTACAAAAGTTTATTTTTGCCGATCGAGAACGGTGTGGTGCTTGTTCTCTTTACCGATCGCGATCGCCCAATTCCACCGCTATCAAATTACACTTATGAGTCCTGGACGTATCAACTAATCAACGAGCATAGTTGAAACCCACATTCAGCAGCCGCAACGGGCCGCGTACAGTACCCCGTGCGGATAGAAGTGAATCAGGAGAAACAGTAGTTAGTAATAATATTCAATAATGTGTATCAGTAAGTATAACCCTGTTGGGAATGGGGCCCGAAACAGCTCTCGATTCCACTCCCCGTCAACGGTTTTGACCCAATGAGTCAGAAGAGTGGGTTTGCGGCTGTGGGAGTGGGGGCGTCAGCTTAGGAATGAGAATTAAATAACTTCCACAAGTTTGTGGGATGGGCGTCCCGCCCGTCCTTTTTGGACGGGCGGG
>NZ_JAUBTI010000119.1:0-18321 GCF_036702415.1 Microcoleus sp. D3_18a_C4
AGGAGTCTCACGCGCCTTTCATCCCACACCAACCGAAGCGGTATCGCGCGAGGGATTCCCGTCTGACTAGCTAAATTACAGTCAGTGCTGGACGCACTCCGACAAAGAAACCGGGTTTTTTACCTAATCTTCGAGTACGAACGCGTCTTTTCGTAAAAAAACCCGGTTTCTCGACCCCATGCGTAAGTCCTGACAGTTAACAAACGCGGTTTCTTTTACCAATTCCCAATTCCCAATTTTAGATTATTTTCGTCGATCGCCCAATTTGCGGTAAACTTCTCTTAAATCAACTTGATGGTGAGCCAAAGCAACCAAAGCGTGATAAAATAAATCCGCTACTTCCCCAGCAATTCCATCTTTGTCGTCATCTTTGCAAGCCATCACAACTTCCGCCGATTCTTCGCCAATTTTCTTGAGAATCTTGTTGTCGCCGCCCTCGAACAACTTGCAAGTATAAGAACTTTCGTTAGGATTGTCGCGCCGATCGCAAATTACCGCAAATAATTGAGATAACATATCCCCTGGCGGCGGTGAAATTTCCCCGTCAACTTGGTGAAAACAACTTCTTTCTCCCGTGTGACAAGCAATATCTCCGACTTGTTCGACAGTCACCAGCAAAGCATCGCTATCGCAGTCGTAACGCAGCCCTTTGACATTTTGAACGTGTCCCGAAGTCGCGCCTTTGGGCCACAATTCGGAACGAGAACGACTCCAGAACCAAGTTTGCCCGGTAGAGAGCGTTTTTTGCAGGGACTCCCGATTCATCCAGGCCATCATTAACACCGTACCGTCCAAATAATCTTGGACGATCGCAGGCACTAAACCGCGATCGTCGTAACGAATCTTTTCAATTGGGATCGATCGGCTCAAACTCGATAAATCAGTAGTAGACATAATTTTATTTCAACTTGGTAAGATAGATTAACGCTTTCCTGTGGGAGATTTTTTTTAATTAACCGCAGAGAACGCAGAGGACGCAGAGGAAGAGAGAAGATTGAGCAAGGGAGGGGTAAATTGTCAAGAACTATTTTACAAAAAATTACATTTGAGGGCGCTCGGTGCTAGTGCGACAAAGCCTAAAAAACCCCAGCTAGTATTGCTACTAATTGGTTTGTACCCTAAAATCTACTAGAATAGTTTCCTTGAATCGACCTAACCTTTATGTTGAACTGGCTATAAAATTATTCTACCAACAACAGACGTTCACTAAGGAGAAAACATTGGTTTCCACAACCTTGAAAACGACCAAATCAGAAGAAATTTTCGCTGCAGCCCAGAAGTTGATGCCAGGTGGCGTCAGTTCCCCCGTCCGCGCCTTCAAATCCGTAGGCGGACAGCCCATCGTCTTTGACAGGGTAAAAGGAGCCTACATTTGGGATGTTGACGAAAACCAATACATTGACTATGTAGGCACTTGGGGCCCGGCCATCTGCGGCCACGCCCACCCGGAAGTCATCAAAGCCCTGCACGAATCTTTAGAAAAAGGTACGAGTTTCGGCGCACCATCGCTGTTGGAAAACGTACTCGCCGAAATGGTCATCGATGCCGTTCCCAGCATTGAAATGGTGCGATTTGTCAACTCTGGCACCGAAGCCTGTATGGCCGTTTTGCGGCTGATGCGAGCTTTCACCGGACGCGATAAACTGATTAAATTTGAAGGCTGCTATCACGGGCACGCCGATATGTTCTTGGTAAAAGCCGGTTCCGGCGTGGCAACTCTGGGCCTTCCCGATTCTCCGGGCGTCCCGAAATCCACTACTGCCAATACCCTCAACGCTCCCTACAATGATTTAGAAGCAGTCAAAGCTTTATTTGCCGAAAATCCCGGCGAGATAGCAGGCGTAATTCTCGAACCAGTGGTGGGGAATGCCGGTTTTATTACCCCGGATGCAGGTTTTCTCGAAGGTTTGCGGGAAATTACTAAAGATAACGGTGCTTTGTTAGTTTTTGATGAAGTAATGACCGGTTTCCGCATCGCCTACGGCGGAGCTCAGGAAAGATTCGGTGTCACCCCGGATTTGACTACTTTGGGTAAAGTTATCGGCGGCGGTTTGCCGGTGGGAGCTTACGGGGGAAGGCGGGATATTATGGGGATGGTGGCTCCTGCTGGCCCGATGTATCAAGCGGGTACGCTTTCGGGAAATCCTTTGGCGATGACTGCTGGGATTAAGACTTTGGAATTGCTACAAAAACCCGGCACTTACGAACAGTTGGATAAGATTACCAAAAAACTGTCTGACGGATTGCTAAAAATTGCTAAGGAAGCGGGACACGCGGTTTGGGGCGGGCAAATTAGCGGGATGTTTGGCTTGTTTTTTGCGGCTGGCCCGGTTCACAATTACGAGGATGCGAAGAAGTCGGATTTGACGAAGTTCAGCCGCTTTCACCGGGGAATGTTGGAGCACGGAATTTATCTTGCTCCTTCGCAGTTTGAGGCTGGATTTACTTCTTTGGCTCATACTGACGAAGATATCGATCGAACTTTGGCTGCAGCGCGTGAAGTGATGGCAACTATTTAACCTGTGTAGTAAGGATGTTCATCCTTAACACTCAGGAATAAATCATTAAAGTCCTTGCTGTTTTTTGGCAGTAAGGACTTTAATTTTTAACTCCTACCCAATCCGCGTTAAAAACCTCTCGCTCGTGGCTTACGCAGGGGGCGAGAAACCCGGTTTCTAGAAGATTTTGCGACGACTCACGATAAATATACGCAGAAACCGGGTTTCTGAGGTATTGTTTTTTTGGGATGACTTACTTAATGACGAATGAGTAATGACTCCTGACTCATTAGACTTGAATTGCATATAGCCATCCTAAATCCTTTGTGAATTTCTTACTCCCTCCCCTTGATAAGGGGAGGGTTGGGGTGGGGTAAAAAATTTACGACTCCTGCAAGGATTGCTATACATTCACAAAGTATCTGTGAACAAACCTGACGGTCAACTGAGTACAGTTAGACCGAAGGCTTCTTTTTCCTTTTTTTTCTCATGCTTTTTATAGTGAGGTAGTTCCACCCCCACTTGCTAATATAGTATCAGAGTATTTCCCGATCATGAAGGGGTATAAAAGAATAATTGTCGGTTTGGGTACCGAAACCCGACGAGCCTTTCATCACGCGGGCGTAATTCCCAACGGGGTACGGGGCCCAGCGCTCTGATTAATCCCCTCTAAATATACGCCCGGGACTTCCCGGCTGGTAGTTAAATGCCTCTGCGTTGCAGGGCTGTTTCATTCTCACCAAAAACATGAATTTTGACTCTGTAGGGGTAGTGCTACCCCTACTCCCCGTGCCTACCCCCCCGTGCCTACCCCGCCACAGACGAGTGCACAGGCGTTTGGGACATGGGGGCAGCCACGGGGGGCTGCCCCTACAAGAGAATGAAACAGCCCTGGTCTGCGTTGAATCAGCAGTTTCCCTGTCGCTCAATGATTTATACAATAAGTCTCATGACTAAGGACTAATGACTACTGACTAAATTAATCATTGAGAAATTCACCTTCACAGATAATCGAGTCTCTGTTCTCCAAATCTTCTTGATTCCAGACCGCGTTTAATGCTGCGGAACTTAAGGAAGTTGACATCGTATTTAATGTTGTGTTGTAGTATTCTACAGCATTATTAAGTTCCACCTGCGGCGCTTCTTTGAAGTACGAATTAATATCCGGCGTGCACCGCTGGGCTTGGTAGTATACATAAGCTTCAGCATTAATGCACATTACGTGGTAAAAATCCTTATTTGCTGCCGCAACATCTCCAAGTTTATACAGCGCTAAACCCCGGTTGAGATAAGCTTTAACATAGTTCGGATCGAGTTTTACTGCTTGGTCAAAGTCTTCAATTGCAAGCTGCATTTGTTTTAATTTATAGCGAACGCAACCTCTGTTATAATAGGCATAAATATTTTGTGGATCGATGCCGAGTGCAATGTTGTAATCGGCCATCGCCTGCGTATTGTCTCCTAGTTGGTGGTAACAGAGACCTCGATTTATGTATGCTTTGATATATTTAGGATTCAACCGCAGCGTTTCGTTAAAGTTTTCCGTTGCTGCCTCTTTTTCTCCCAAAAGGTAGTAAGCGCGCCCCCGGTTGTAATAGGTTTTATAATTGTTGGAATTGATAGATAGAGCTCGATTGTAGTCTTCTATTGCTTCTTCGTAGTTTCCTAAATTAGCAAGTACAAGTCCTCGGTTGTTGTAGATAGCGTGGCTGTTAGGCTTATTTGCTAAAGCACAGTTCAGATCGTCAATGGCTTTTTCGTGTTCTCCGAGATGACGCCAAGCATTGCCTCGGTTCAAGTAAGCCTCGAAGAAATTAGGATTGATATCTAAGGCTTGGCTGAGGTCTGCGATCGCTTTTTGGTAGTCTTTCATGTAATAGTAAACCAAGCCGCGATTGTTATAGGCTTTGGCATCGGCGGGATTGACTTGCAGTATCTGATCGAAGTCCTCAAGTGCCGCTTCATAGTTTCCTTTCTTGGCGCTGTGCAAACCGCGCTTGTAAAATTGTTTGAGGTTCATAGGTCAACTTTCAGGATTGCTTGCTTCTGGGGGTTGATTCCTGTGCAGTCAGTTTTTAGTTAGAGGGCCGTTAATCTGTTGAAAGAGCATCCACCTGGGGTCAGAGTAACTCTTGAATGATTCCCGGAAATCTACCCTAAACAGGATTTTGGGTTTATTTTAACAGTAGTTAAATCCTGTTGAAAGGCTCTGCACCTCGGCTGGATTTACTTATTAGTCAGTTCGATTGTTTACCCGATCGACTTAATCTCAAAAGTCGAGTTTTACTTGGTGCTCTGTGTCTCTTGATGCGGCGGCGATCGGCTCGATCGCCCAATTAAGTTTGAGACCGCTACTCAGTATAAATTGTTGCCAGCAGTCCTACCGAGTAAACTCTATATTTTTTTGACAAACTTCGTCTCAGTATTTGCGGCAGTACGTCTCTACAAACTTTTGTTGCCTAATTACCAATTACCGATTGATTTCCTCTTCCACATAAACTCTCAATTTCTCCAAATCTGGAAGTTCGATCAATTCTTGTTCCTTTTCCTTAACCGAGACGGGCATCATCACAGGTTTACGCTGCTCGATCCAGCAACTCGCCAGCGGTAAAGTTTGTTCCAAATCTTCCAAAGGCCTCGGAATTACCATCACCGCGTTCAACTCGCCAATTCTCTCAGCTTCGTACATCCCGGCCTCTACGGCTACTGCTACATCTGCAACTGCACCGCGAATAATTGCCGTGCACAAACCGGCGCCAATTTTCTCGTAAGCTGCCAAGTGTACGTCTGCGGATTTGAGCATAGCGTCGCAAGCGCCCACCATTGCCGGAAAACCCCGCGTTTCAAGCAAACCGATCGCCTGATTGCTAAGCCGAGAATAACTGCCTTTTTCCGAAAGTTCAGTCAGCCGAAAGCCGATCGGCAAAACCACTTCCAAATTAGCCAAAGGTCTAGCAATCACCAACTTAGAAACAAACTGCCCGAACTGTTCGGCAGTTTGAGCTCCCGCTTCCACAGCCAAACGCACATCCGAAATTCTGCCCCGGACGATCGCGGTACAGTGACCGGAACCAATTTTTTCGTATCCTACTAAAATCACTCCTGCCGACTTGAGCATCATGTCAGCAGTCCCCACAATTGCCGGAAAACTCTTGGTGGATACCAAACCCAAAGCAGTGTCTTTGAAGTATTCCTGGCGCTGCGATCGCTCTTCGTGACTGTTACGATCTGTTTGTCCGTCCATCTTCTATTACCCTTAGAAACTTCCCAAAATAGAAATTTGTTGATAGTTTATAGTTTCTCAGATGAGAAGACAGACTGCACCAGCTACAATACACTGATTGCTGCTGCAAGGCCTGACAAATTGCTGAGCTACCAATAATATGAGATTACCTATTTATATTTGATCTTTCTGCCTTCAGCATAGCTGGCTTTTGCCGAAATGACCGAAAAATGAGACGCAAGCCCCTGGCTTCAGCCACGGGGATAAGTCGGTAGCGGTTTTAACCGCATTGAAATTGAATATGTGGTATAAAAGAAGCAGCAAGTAAGAATAACCATCTGCGTGTTGAAACAACAAGCGTGCGGTGAAATCCCGGCAACGGACTAATCCGACTTGATTCGGAATAGTTAAAGGGCAAACAAAAGGCAGGTTGTTGAGCGTACCTATCTGGCATTAGTGGTGGACTCCGAAAGCACAAAAGCTAAAAGTATACGCAAAGTTGGGATTTGTCTAAGCTGAGTGGGTAGAGGCGGTTTGATGCAAGCCTTTGAAAGTTCAAATACGAACTCTTCAAGAATCCCCGTCCCTTTAGGGATCGGGAGTATCAAGGCTACCCGGTACCGCCCGATAGAGTTTGGCCGTTTTCCTCCGATCGATTAAAAGCTTGCCGATGCGGAAACAGCGTCCCCAACAGCCGATTGATGTGAGCTTGGCCGTACAGAATAGTTGGGGTTTCCCCTGGTTGGGGTGGCTCTGCGACGGTGGATTCCGGCGGGTCTGGGGCCGTCTCCGGCGCAGTTTGAGGCGGTGTTTGGGCGGGTTGTGGCGGCTCGATCGGCTCGATCGGTCGATCGACTGGTGGCGTAGTGGCTGCGGGGGGTTCTGGTGGTGTTGGCGCTGCTGTTGGCGCTGCTGTTGGCGCTGCTGCTGTTGGTTCTGCGGCGACTTGGCGGCTGGTATCTCCCATTAGAGAACCTGCGGGCATAATTTGCATTTTGTCGATACAAGGATTGATTAGGGTCGTTGCGGCGCCAATACAGGCATTTTCCCCGATCGTTCCCGCACCTACCACCAGCACCCCTGCACCCAGAATAACGCCCGCCGCGATTTCCAGAGTACCTTCACGGGCGTGAAGGATAACTCCCATACCGATACAGGCACCGGCGGCGATCGAGATCCGGCTTCCGGGCTCTGCTTGCAGGATTGCTCCAGGGGCGATCGCCGCACCCTCATTCACAACTACATCGCCACTCATCAAAATCTGAGAGTTGCTACTTAATTGCAGTGGCGATAAATACATTCGACTTCACCATGAAAGGAGCTATTTTTTTCGATAAAACGACTTGAAATTATGGGTTTTCTCGACTGATAAATTTAACCATGTCAATCTAAGAAACGATAATTTACTAATACTGAGAAGCTTGATGCTTTAACGTTTTATAGAAACTTTCCGAAGATTCTAGATTCTGACCAACATTTGTCAATCCAGCTTTTTAACTATCTCAAATCCAACTTAAATCCGCTGGGGTTTCTCCCGTTGGCCCCAACGCGAGGGCTTAACGGGAGAAACAAGCTAATTACCTAGCAAATTAAGGTCGTTGGATAATTTCTTCGAGTACCCGGCGCTTCGCCTTGGAGTCGATGCCCAGCAAGCGGACGTACTCGCCGCTGTGTTCTTTGAGACAGCTTTCGAGGGCAGAAATCACTTCGGCTTCGCGGTTGGATGCGATCGGGGCGCAACTGCTCCAAGAACCGGTGCGGAAACGGCGCGCGTCGGCGTGTTCCGTGCCAATTTTGTAGCCTTGGGAAAGCAGGTTGCGGATTTGGTCGATCGTCTTGCCGGTCAAACTTCCGCTGCTGGCCGAACCAGTCGAAGCTGCTTTGTATCCCGATGTTGCTGCCGAGTTAGATGTTGCTGCCGGCTTAGCCGATTGAGCAACTGGGCCGTCGGGACGCTGAATAATTTCTTCAACTATGCGTCGCTTAGCTTTCGGGTCAATCCCGATCAAGCGCACGTACTCGCCCGGGTACTCGTTCATCACAGCTTCCAAAGCGGCGATCGCCTCAGATTCGTTTCTGACTTGCAGCGAAGCCCCGCTTTGCCAAGAACTGGTGCGGAAGCGGCGCGCGTCGGCGTGTTCGGTACCCACTTTGTAGCCTTGAGCTAGCAAGCTGCGAACCTGAGCCACTGTTTCGGCACTCAATTTGCCGCTTGACACGGAACCGCTATTGTGGTGGGAAGCTTGTGCAACTTTACCGTTAGATTGGTGAGTTTTCGCACCGTTAGAACCGTTAGAGCCATTGTCTCCCGGTCTTTGGACGATTTCTTCGAGTACGCGGCGCTTGGCTTTGGTGTCAATCCCAATCAAGCGGACGTATTCTCCTTGGTGCTCGGCCATGCAAGCTGACAAAGCCGCGATCACTTCTGAGTCACGGGTTGAGGAAATCGGGCCGCAAGTACGCCAAGAACCGGTACGGAAGCGGCGTGCGTCGGCGTGTTCGGCTCCCACGCTGTATCCTTGAGCTAGTAAATTGCGGATGCTATCGGCAAGAGTTGAACTCAATTGGGTGCCGGCATGGGTAGAATATTTGGTTTGAGTCATATTTGGGTTTTTAGTTTGCTCGTTGCGAATTGGTGCTAGACAGGCGATGTTCTCAGCGCAGCGATAACCCGTTCTCAGAGCGTCATTGATGCCGATGACATGGGTCGCAAATTGAATGTCAGAATCTTGAACGTCAGGCAAGCGATCGGCTTGCTTCTGATTAGTGATGATGGCTCCCGAAGGTACGTACTTACCGGGGGGAATCTCCACATCTTTAATTAGTACGTGCATCATGACAATGCAGCCGTTGCCCACTCTGGCATTGAACACCGTAGAGCGAAAGCCGATAAAGCAGTTCTCGCCCACGTAGGCAGGGCCGTGAATTAAACTCATGTGAGTGAGGGAAGTATTTTTCCCCACCCACACAGAATAGGATTTGTCGTCGTCTCCTGTGACTCGGCCTTGTTCTAGGCCGTGAATCACTACTCCGTCTTGAATGTTGCTTCCTTGTCCGATATAAAAAGGAGTGCCTTCATCGGCGCGGATAGATGTCCCGGGGGCAATCATCACATTAGAACCGATATGCACATCCCCAATAATGTTAGAAAAGGAATGTACGAAGGCGGTATCGTGAATTTTGGGCTCAGCCAAGTTTTTCGACCAAGGCGTCGGGGGAGCCGCAACGTTGCGGACTGCCATAAATTAAGTTCTCCTAAGCTGAAAAAATTTTTGTTAGTTGTTAGTTGTTAGTTGTTAGTTGTTAGTTGTTAGTTGTTAGTTATTTTTCCACTAACTGCTAACTGCTAACGGTTGCAACTAGCCGTACGGGTCGTCTTTTTTACTGTAAATGAGGCGGTTTTCTACATTGACAGTATCTATAATGCCTACTACTAGAGCATCGATCGGACGGTTTTCACTTCCGGGCGCGATCCGGGCTGCGCTGCCTCGGGTTACTAAGACCCATTCATCGATACCAGCGCCCACACAGTCAGCGGCTACCTCATATCCGGCAACTGGGGAACCTTCCTCATCGATGAATTGCAGCAGTAGAAATTTCGATCCTCTCAGTGTCGGCTCTTTTTGGGTACTGACAACTGTGCCGAGAACTTTGGCCATTTGCATTTTAGGTAATAGGTAATAGGTAATTGGTAATTGTCATTTTTACCTGGTCACTTGTCTTTTTTTTAATTAGCTTTACTCAGTCCGCTGTCCGCATTTTAGAGTGATGCGTCGAGTCACTAATGACTAATGACTAATGACTAATCACTCATGACTCATGACTCATGACTCATGACTCATGACTAATAACCAATATCCCATACCCACCTCAATTAAAAATTAAAAATGCTAAATCAAAAACCTCGCGATTTTTAATTTTTAATTACCAAACGCCCCTAACAGCCGTGAGCCTATCTTACGATCTGTTGAGGGGGCGAATGCCGCTCACGCCTTCACGGAACTGTTCTACAGCTTCTGTGTAGCGAATCGGCAACACGTACTCCAAGTTTTCGTGAGGGCGGGCGATAATGTGGGTGGACATCACTTGTCCGCCGTTAACGCGCTTCACTGACTCTACTCCGGCGGCGACAGAAGCTTGCACTTCCGAGACATCTCCTCTTACAATGACCGTAACCCGAGCGCTACCGATTTTTTCGTAGCCTACCAAGGTGACGCGGGCTGCTTTGACCATCGCGTCAGCGGCTTCTACCACTGCGGGGAAGCCTAGGGTTTCGATCATGCCAACTGCAATTGCCATTGGTTTTACTCCTGATTGAATATTTGGGGAACTAAACAGTTAATTTTTGACGATCGCACAAATTTTCCTTTAACGAATTTTTTGTGCGCTAAGAACTTAGTAGCCTCGGAACTGTTCTACTGCTTCTGTATATCGAATCGGCAGAACGTATTCTAGGTTTTCGTGGGGGCGAGCGATGATGTGGGTAGAGACGACTTCTCCGCCGTTCACCCGCTTGACGGATTCCACTCCTGCGGCGACTGAGGCTTGGACTTCCGACACGTTGCCGCGCACAATTACGGTGACGCGGGCGCTGCCAATTTTTTCATAGCCCACGAGGGTAACGCGGGCAGCTTTGACCATAGCATCGGCAGCTTCCACAACAGCGGGAAAACCTTTTGTCTCAATCATTCCCACGGCAATTGACATTTTTGAATCTCCTTTGAGGATGAGCGAAATTACCGTTACAAATCTTTGAGAAATCTAAAAATTTGGACGGGGAGGCCCACATTTATTAGTAAGGCAGTGTAAAGCTTCCTATCCTATAAGAATAGGGGAAGCTGTCCACCTTGACAATATAAACTAACATCATAATGTTTAATAACAAAAATTAAAATTTTTTATGTTACTTAAACTAATTTAATATTTATTTAATAATCTTAATAAAGAGAGGGGTAGATGCCGACGGCGTGGGGGATTAAAGTAAGTAATAATACTCATAAAGTAGAGTTCGGTATGTGAAGCCGGAGCTGAGTCACTGCCGGGAAAGTTGGGGATTTCCAAATGGGATCGCAGGGAAATCGGCAAAAAAGGCAGTCTTTGCCCATCGGCAGGCATTTGTTTCTTTGAGTGCCTCGCCTGCTCAGGAGGTAATTTTATCTTGAGAGAATTCTCAGTTTTGATGCTTTAATGTATAGTTAATCTGGAGTGCAAATTATTTTGCCACAACTATACGATCGGGTTTAGTGAAAGTTTTAGGGTATCGCGCGATCGCCCGCGACTGTTTTTGTATAAAGGCAGCCAGTAATTTGAAGTTTAAGGCATAAATTAAATGACTCAATTTCTCCTCCAAGCCTGTTGGTGGGTACCTTTATATGGCTTAATAGGCGCAATTTTAACTTTGCCGTGGTCTACCGGCACCGTTCGCAGAACAGGCCCGAGACCTGCAGCATACTTCAATTTGCTGATGACGGTGTTAGCTTTCATACACGGATCAGTTATTTTTACAGCGACTTGGGATCAACCGCCCCAACAGTTGCTCGTGCACTGGGTGCAAGCAGCCGATTTAGATTTGTCTTTTGCAATAGAAATCTCCACCGTCAGCGTGGGAGCAATGGAGTTAGTTAGTGTTCTGAGTTTGCTAGCACAAATTTACGCTCTAGGCTACATGGAAAAAGACTGGGCGCTAGCTCGATTTTTTGGGCTGATGGGTTTTTTTGAAGCGGCAATTAGCGGCATTGCCATTAGCGACTCGCTGCTTCTAACTTACGCTTTGTTGGAAATGCTGACGCTTTCAACTTACTTGCTAGTCGGGTTTTGGTACGCTCAACCGCTGGTAGTAACAGCCGCTAGAGATGCGTTTTTAACCAAGCGTGTAGGAGACGTGCCGCTGCTGATGGGAGTAGTGACGCTTTCAACTTTAGCGGGAAGTTTGAATTTTTCCGATTTGGAAATATGGGCTGAAAGTGCAACTTTGTCTCCTGTAGTGGCGACTCTTTTAGGTTTGGCTTTAATCTCCGCACCTACGGCCAAGTGCGCTCAATTTCCCTTCCATTTGTGGCTCGACGAGGCGATGGAAGGGCCCAACCCGGCTTCGATTATGCGGAATACGGTAGTTGTGGGCGCTGGGGCTTATGTTTTGATTAAACTTCAGCCTGTTTTAGCGCTTTCGCCGATCGCCGATGCGGTGCTGGTGGTTTTGGGTGCGGTGACGGCTGTTGGCGCTTCCTTGGTGGCGATCGCCCAAATCGACATCAAAAGAGCACTATCGCATTCTACCAGCGCCTCTTTGGGTTTGGTGTTTATCGCCGTGGGGCTAAATCAAGTTGACATTGCTTTGCTGTTGCTGTTCGCGCACTCGATCGCCAAAGGCCTATTATTCATGAGCGTAGGGTCAATTATTACCACAACTAACACTCAAGATTTAACAGAAATGGGTGGGTTGTGGTCGAAGATGCCTGCCACCACTACGGCTTATTTAGTAGGCGCTGCGGGGATGGTAGCGCTGTTACCTCTGGGCAACTTTTGGGCGATGCGGCGCTGGCTCAACGGTTTTTGGACTTTGCCTTTGTGGCTGGTAATAGTGCTGCTTTTAGTTAACGGTTTGACAGCGCTAAATTTAACTCGCATATTCGGTTTAGTGTTCGCTGGAAAACCGCAGCCGAAAACTCGCAGAGCTCCTGAAGTTGGTTGGCAGATGGCTTTGCCGATGGTAATTTTGACAGTGATTGGGCTGTTGGTGCCTTGGATGTTGCAGCGGTGGCAACTGTTAATTAGTTGGATTGGCCCTTGGGCGGAAACCGGGGATTTTGATACTTTAAATTTGCTGTTGAAGACTCTGCATCTTCCGCTGTTAATGTTATCTGGGTTGATTGGCGTGGCGGTTGGGGTAGCGATTTATTGGTACGGGGTTTTACCTCGACCGGTACGGCTGCCGGTACCGGCGTTGCAGGATTTGTTTGCTTACGATTTTTATATCGATCGAGTTTACCGCCTGACTGTGGTTTGGGCTGTGGCTTCTATTTCTAAAATCAGCGCTTGGACTGATAGGTATGTGGTGGATGGGGCGGTGAATTTGTTCGGTTTTGCCACAATTTTCAGCGGCGAAGGGTTGAAGTACAGCGGCACCGGTCAGTCGCAGTTTTATGTGTTGACTATTGTGGCGGGGGTTGCTGTGTTGCTGGCGTTGATTATTTGGCAGTTTTAAACCGCAGAGTTTGGCAGATGAATTGGGCGGGGTTTGTCTGCTTTTTGTCTGAGGTTATTTAATTTTAAACCGCAGATGAACGCAGATGAACGGGGAGCATCTCACTTTTGTAAAAAGCATTTTTTTTATTGTAGTGCGAGCGTCCCCGCTCGCGTATTGTACAATACGCGAGCGGGGACGCTCGCACTGTAAATGCAAAACTGAGATGCTCCCGATGAACGCAGATGATTTTATTCTAGGTTTGTCTGCTTTTTTATTTAGTTTTACTCAAAATCGATCGGCCACAATTCTGTCACCGCAACTTCCCAACCGGGCAAAAGTTCGGGAATTGAAATCATGTCGCCGTCTCTCAATACCACTGGCTCTGTTTGGGGAGTGTAAATTGTTACTGTGCGCTTGTCTGGGTCGATTAATATTCCTACTTTTGCTCCGAGTTCGATAAATGATAGAATTTTTTCTCGCAGGGGTTTGAGGCGATCGGACTGAGATTTGATTTCTACAACTAAGTCGGGAACAAGTTCGGCAAAATACCTTTTACTTTGTTTGAGGCGATCGGCTGTCACAAACGAAACATCGGGTGCTGTAAGATTTGAATTGGGGAGAATAAACCCGCCGCTAGATTCAAATACTCGTCCGAGTTTGCGAGGTTTGGCCCAGTTCCCCAAAAGTCGGCCAAACTCTGCTCCTATTTCGCTCGATACAATGTCTGATGGGCCCATAAGGATAATCTTCCCGTCTACCAGTTCTAATTGGTAGTCTAGATGTGCTTCGCAGAGTATACCTTGCAGTTGTTCCAAGTCGGCAACGGTGAGGCGGGTGGAAGGAGAACCGGATTTAATTTGCAAATCTTCTCGATCTGTAAGACTTGAGGTCATAGGAGGATTTCATAGACATTTGAATCTATGTTAACAAGAAAATGGGCCGATCGCTTTTTTATGCAGTTGGTTTGCGTTAATGTTAAATATAGTTCTAAAAACTGCGTAATAAAGGAAAGTTTTAATTGATGCTCAGTGCTTTAATCTGGATACCAATGTTGGCTGCTGCCCTGATTGGGCTCTGGCCCGGTTCAGTGAGTTCTAAAATAGTTCGGAATGTCGCGATCGCCATTGCGGCCATAACTTTTATTCTTTCGGTGATTTTGGCAGTTCAGTTTGATGCCAGTATCAGTCAGTTGCAGTTTTCGGAATTCATTCCTTGGATAGATGCTTTAGGATTGAATTACAATCTGGGCGTTGATGGTTTGTCTCTGCCTTTGGTAATTTTAAATACTCTGCTGACAGGGCTAGCTATTTACGCTACGGATGAGTCGATCCGCAGACCTCGACTTTATTATTCTTTGATTCTGTTAATAACCGGCGGCGTAACAGGGGCTTTTTTATCTCAAAATTTGCTGCTGTTTTTCCTGTTTTTTGAGGTAGAATTGATTCCGCTTTACCTGTTAATTGCGATTTGGGGAGGCGAGCGCCGGGGTTATGCTGCTACTAAGTTTTTAATCTATACTGCATTTTCGGGAATTGTGCTGCTGGCTGCTTTCTTGGGGACTGGTTGGCTTAGCGGTGCTTCTAGTTTCGATATGGTTGGTGCAGCGGGCGCATCGCATTTGCAAGGAGGATTGCCATTGCCTTTGGTAAGGCAAATTGTTTTGCTGGCTCTTGTGTTGCTGGCTTTTGGAATTAAGATGCCTTTGGTGCCTTTTCATACTTGGCTGCCGGATGCTCACGTAGAAGCTTCGACGCCGGTTTCGGTGCTGCTGGCGGGGGTGCTTTTGAAGCTGGGAACTTATGGGATGCTGCGCTTTGGTTTGGGTTTGTTTCCAGATGCGTGGGCGGTGGCGGCGCCGACTTTGGCGAGTTGGGCGGTGGTAAGCGTGCTTTACGGGGCGAGTTGCGCGATCGCCCAAAAAGATATGAAAAAAATTGTAGCTTACAGTTCGATCGCTCACATGGGCTACATTTTGTTAGCTAGCGCCGCAGCTACTCCGATTAGTATGCTGGGAACAGTTTTGCAAATGGTTAGCCACGGTTTAATTTCGGGGCTGCTATTTTTGAGTGTCGGGATTGTTTACAAAAAATCCGGCACCCGCAACATCGATGTGCTCAAAGGTTTGTTCAATCCCGATCGCGGTTTGCCGATGATTGGCAGTTTAATGATCCTCGGCGTGATGGCTAGTGCCGGCATTCCCGGTTTGGCTGGATTTATTGCTGAATTTTTGATATTTCGGGGCAGTTTGCCAGTGTTTCCCGTGCAAACTTTGCTCTGCATGATCGGCACTGGTTTGACTTCAGTTTACTTTTTAATTATGGTCAACCGCGCCTTTTTCGGCCGCCTTTCGGATGTGGTGGTAAATTTGCCGCAAGTGCGCTGGCGCGATCGCATCCCTTCGCTGGTTTTAGCCATAATTATCGCAATCATGGGAGTGCAACCGGGAGTTTTAGTTGCTTTGAGCGAGAAAACTGCGATCGGGCTGGTAGCTAATGTGCCACCGCAAGTTAAAGCGATCGCTCAAAACTTGAAATAAAATATGACCTAGGTTCGTAGCATCGGACATCTTGCAGCAATCTCAATAAGAGGATTTTTCGGGGGGTCGGGCGGGTTTATAGAACCTATTTGCAAGCTTTAAGGCTGTTGGCGAACCCGCCCCTACGGCTAATTGAGAATGGTGCAACATCTCAGTAGCATCGGACTTTAGTCCTATGGCAGTTTTCAATCCCATGAAATACAGCAGACGGCTGTAGGGAGACGGCACTGCCGTGTCCCTACCTATTCCATTCATCAGTGTATCCGCGTTCAAATCCTTGTCGTTCCTTCCTTCAATTAAGGTTAAATAAGAATGAAAAGTACCGTATTAAAACCCTCTTCCCATCCCCTATCCGCATACATTGACCTATTAGAATCAGGCCAAGCTTTACTGCCTGAATCTGCGGAAAATGTAGTAGAAGTTGTCGGCATTCTCAAAAGTTATGCTATTGTTCTCGATGCCTATTCTCGCAATCTCAATTATATTGCAGAAGAACAGTTTTTAGTGCTTTTCCCGTTTTTTAAATATTTCAACGGAGATGTGACTCTGCCCAAATTAATGCGCTATTTGTGGCACGATCGCATAAACTTTGAGTATGCTGAGTATTGCATGAGAACAATGCTTTGGCACGGCGGCGGCGGTTTGGACAGTTATTTGGATTCCCCGGAATTTAGCAGTTTGGTCGAAAAGGCGATCGCGGCTAAGCTGAAAGGCAATTTTTTCATGCAGGGACTCAACAAAGTATTTCCTAATTTTTTGCCAGAACAAGTGCGGATGCTGGCTTACTACACCGGTCTCGGTCAGTTTTGGCGGGTAATGAGCGATTTGTTTATGGACTTATCTGATTCCTACGATCGAGGGGAAACTAAGTCTATTTCTGATGTAGTTGATTTTGTCAAAGCCGGTTTAGTGGCCGCGGCCAGCCTACCGATTACCTACAGCGTCAAGATTGGCGATCGAGTCTACGATATACTGCCAGCGACGGCTAATTTGACATTTTTACCAGATGTAGCCGTGCCTTATGTAGAGGCTGTTTTCTTTCGGGGCACAGCTTTTTTTGGGACAGTTTCCTACAACGCTCAAGCCCATCAAATCCCGGAAGAACAAAGAGAATTTGCCTACGGGGCTTTGTTTGCTGACCCTTTACCGATTGGAGGTGCAGGGATTCCGCCAACTCAATTAATGCAAGATATGCGTCATTATTTGCCGGAGTATTTGCACGAAGTTTATCGCACTAGCTGTCGCGGTGAAGACGATGTGCGGGTGCAAATTTGCCAGAGTTTTCAAAAGTCGATGTTTTGCGTGACGACGGCGACTATTTTCGGTCTAGCACCTCATGCAATGAATACCTCCGATCCAGAGGAAAGAAAGGCTAATCGGGCTTATTTGGAAGGTTGGATGGATCGATTTGGGAATTCTCGCTTGGAGTGGGCAAATCAGCCAACTAACAGGGCCTGTCAGTTGTTCCCCGAACGGTAGAAGGGCGACTGGTTTTTAGGGAGAAAAGTCTCTAGGAGTTGCCAAAATATTACCTGAAGAAAGCAATTGCTTTCTTTGGGAAGGCGAAAGCTCATCCTGGCGATCGCAATGATATCACGTCCCGTAAAATAGCCGGTATAAGGCAAGTAGTGCAAACTTCAGTCCACCGACTTTTATGAGGACTGAAGTGCTCACTACCCAACACTTTTATAGTAGTCATTTTAGGGGACATAATATGACATGATAAACTGTTTGTTTTCGGCTCATTGTGATTGCTTTCATAAGAGATATATCCGCTAACGCTTAGACTGGTAATGACAGGATAAAGCACTTGTTATTTCGGAACCATTTAGATTCGGACGAGAAGACTCAGGCCGTGAGAGTCCGTGCCGCAAGTTCCCAGCAAACCATAAGTTTCTGCTAAATCTTTGACTAAAGCAGTTTGTTTGGGACTCGGTTTCCAAGGATTTGGATTACCGTAAGCATAGTAAATTTCTACACCGTCAATGCCAAAACGGGCTGCTTCTGGGATTAGTTTATCTGCCGTCGATCGATACCGGCAAGGATGTGCTAGAACTGCTAAACCTCCTGCTTCATGAATAGCTTCAATTACCCTGGCTGCTGAATAACAATAAGTGCCTTCAGTGCTTTTACCTCGTAGGTATGGTTGGAGACTGGGATGTTGCGGATCAAAGGCGTAACCGAGAATGTGTACGTCGTTGTTGAGCAATTCGGCATTAATTTCAGCGCCTGTCCACAGACTAGGTGCTTCGCTATTTTTGTCAGGATGGTTTAATTTCCAATTATCCAGCCAAATTTGAGCTTTAACGTAGCCTTCGGTGCTGTGGTGGTCGGTGATAGCTAAGCCATTGAGGCCGCGGGCTATGGCTTGTTCCATCAATTTCTCTGGCTGCAATCGCCCGTCGGAGTAGACTGTGTGCATATGAAAATTATAGGAACCCGGACAGCTATCGGCATCAATTGTCTGAAAGACTTGTTTGAGTGCTGAGATATTCTGGGCTTCTGGTCGGAGACTAGAAGCGGGGGAGGTAGCGAAGTTGACAGCCATAAGCGTTATTATAAAAAAAACTAACCTTGTTTAATATATCTAATAAATTGATATGTTGCACCTGTGGCAATAGTCTGCTGTGGGATTGAAACATCTGGCGGATGGTTGCGTTCGGCACAAAATATCAATTCACTCGCACATCTTGCACAATTCTTTATCCAGAATTTTATTGTCGGGTGGGGGCCGGTTTATGAGATTATTGATTTTAAGCAATTTATAGTTGGTAAAACCCGCCTCTGCAGGTTTTGGGAGAATGGGAGCATCTCAGTTTTGTAAAAAGCATTTTTTTATTGTAGTGCGAGCGTCCCCGCTCGCGTATTGTACAATACG
>NZ_JAUBTI010000120.1:0-18311 GCF_036702415.1 Microcoleus sp. D3_18a_C4
CTGACCAATTCTTTTTTAAGAACTCTCCGAAAGCCTCTTGACAAAAGACTTACAGCCTTAACTTGTCACCAATGCCCGCTTAGTGGCTACCCAGCCGTTGCGCTCTTTGTTTACCAATCCTAACTCTGCTAAAATTGGGTTGACTTTGTGCTTTGATATTTCTAGTTTCTCGCTGATGCTGGTAGCGGACAGAAGTGAGGGGGAAGAGGATTGTTGGGGTTTAGGTTTGGGCGCTGACACGGGTTGAGCGTTGTTAGCTTTCCAATGTTCGTAGCATAATTTGTGACCGGGTTTTGAAACTGCTTGATTGCATCCGGCCGCCGTGCAGGTTTCTGCTGAAATGGCAGATAAAGCTTGATTTATGGCTGCTAGCTTGCGGAGCAAAGGATCTAAGGTCATATTAACAGCTTGAGATATATTCAAAAATAGTACCACTTTAATTTCTATGCAGTCAAGAATTAAAAACTGGCGATTTTCTGTGGGATAGCTTTACTCGCGCGGACTTTTCCCCAACTTTTCCAGAATCCCAGGCCACACGCCCGTAACACGATCGCAGGTACGATCGCCTATAATCGAAACTAGCCCAACTCTCATCTGTTGAGAAACCGCCATGAGTCAAGACAAGGAAGAAATTAGCTATTCAGAGAAAACAGAACGTCTCAGAGTTATCGGTCAGTTTATCAAAACTGTGACACCGATGATTTGGACGATCGTAATTTTAGTAGTCATCATTCCCCTATTCGGTAACTTTCTAATTTCCCAGTCACTAACAAATACCGGAACCACAGCAGTTGTAGTCTCGCCGCCACACGATTTTAGCAAAGTCAACCAAGACATTAAAAACGCCATCCAACAATCCCATATAACTGCCGAAACTTTCGCCTCAAAAGAATTGGACAAATGGGAAAGCGAAGTAATCGCGCGGGTTGACAACAGTTTCCTCGATTGGTACTTTGATTACTTCACTCAAAAAAAGATGGAGTTTACCGTACCTTTTAACTTCGTGAAATCTGCCGTACTCAACAGATTTGATATGACAGCAGCATCTCGTGCTGTTTCCGAAAAATTAACCGAAGACTTTCAAAGAGAATTTGCTAACCGCGTGCTGGTTCCCAAAAACGCTCAACTGCGATTTCAATTAATCACTCAAGATACTGCTAATTTGTATATATCAGAAGTTAGCAAGAATGTGAAAGTAGTTCAAAACAGTTATAATATACCGCAAGTACAGTGGGACAAATATCTGAACGATATTGCTACTACAATTAGCGATAAAGGAAATGTCTCGAATTTATCATTAAAAGTATTAGTTGGCGGCAGTGGCTACTTAGTTGCTAAACCCTTAATTTTGGGAGTCGCAGCTAAAGTTGGTAGTAAAGTTACCGCAAAAGTTGCCAGCAAAGCCGCCGCCAAGGTAGCCACAAAAACAGGCGGTACAGTGGCTAGTCAGTTGGGAGTAAGTTTAATCGATCCGATTGTCGGCATCGGAATTATCATCTGGGATTTGTGGGATTACAATCACACAGTCAAAGTAGAAAGACCGATTTTGCGGGCACACATTGTAGAATACTTGAAAGATGTCAAAAAGTCTCTGCTCACAAATCCTGAAAGTGGAATTATGGCAGCAATTTATCAGTTAGAAAGCGGTATTCTCAAGTCGCTTTAATCATTTAGCGTTGCTTAATAACAGGTATGAATTGAATAGTTCGGAATTGTGATAAGGCAAGTCGGGTGAGTTTTGTAACTTCAGAAAAAAGTTGGTTCATACCGTTAATTAGCAACCTAAAAAAAATAAGATAGAGGAACAACGAGAAGAGTTGCAAGATTTTATGGAATATAAAAATATCATAAAATGGAAGAAAGCGCAAGCTGTTTTACTCAGGTTAAAAGGATTTGGTTATCTAGAAAAATAAAAAAGATAGACGTTTTAACAACAAGTTTTATTACCAAAAGTCACAGAAAAGACTTAGCCGGTAATCGCGAAATTAAATTTAAAACATCCAGGCTAAAAAGCTCTCCGCAACGCCTCGACTTCCTATCTCAACCCGCAGCCAAAATAGATCATAACTAGAAAGATATTTGAGGTAGAATTATGAGGTAATATTTAAATCCGGGTCAAGTTCCTATCGAATATTGAAAGCGGTTAATTAATCTGGCAGAAAGCCAAGGTATAAAAATCGAGAAAACAGCGAGAAGTTATTCACAAAAGACTCTATATTGGCCGGAAAGGATTATCAAAGCATAAGCCAGAAATAGCAGTAGGATAACTGGTACTGTATCCCTTAGATGAGTGTCAGTCCGTCGCTCAAATAATCCAAAGGAAATGATCGAGTCGGCAGTTGCGATCGCCCCCTGAGACTAAAATCAAGTAAAATTGCCAGTATTAGTCGATCGACCCCCGTTGCTACACTATATTTGGATTCAAGGTTTGCTATACTCCAGAAATAGACACATATTAACCTTTGGAAAATCAATAGGCCGGAGCTATGACATCCTATGCAACCTCTACAGCAAGAGCCGAGATGAGTGAGATCCGGCGCTTGAAAAACATACTGCCCCCAGAACTCCAAAGTTGGGTAACAGTAGAAAAAACAATAGAAGTTAATCCTACCCTGATCCGCAGCGAAGAAATAGGCAAAGACCAGGTAGAAATCCAAATAGACCTGATCCGCTGGGAACAGCTAGCAATGGATCAGCGGAACCTCCTATTTTGGCACGAAGTCGCCAGAATCCAAAACGACACCATCCCCAGAGACGGTTGGGAAATGGCAGCCCTCGCCATTGGTTTAGGCGGCGCCGTCGGCGAACTTTGGGTGCAAGACGGCTTGCTGCTGTTACTGGCCCTATCCCTGTGCGGCGTCTCCGGCTGGAGACTTTACCAAAAAAATAACGGAGAGAAAAGTTTAAAAGAAGCAGTAGAGGCCGACGAAAAAGCCCTCGCCCTAGCCACCCGCTTCGGCTACACTCTCCCAAACGCCTACAAAAGCCTCGGCAGCGCCTTAAAAACCTTAATCGAGCAAACCTCCAAAAAACAGCAGCGGGCTAAATACGAAGCTCGTCTCCAGGCCCTCAAACGCAACGCAGCCAAAGCCAAAGCCAAAGTCAAACCCATCACCCGCGAAACCTCCCAGTCAGAAAACGTCTACAATTCTTAACCTCATCCCCCGACGCTTGGTACGGGGGTTTTCCAGTTAACCGTTAACTGTTGACTTCTGTGTTAGCTGTTAACTGTTAACTGCGATGGTTATCCGATGCAAGAGAGGCACGAAAATTATTAACGACAAGATTAAGCGACCTGAATCCACAAAAATCTTGATTCCAATGTCAAAGTTTGGCCGCGACGGCGTTCAAAAATCTTTGGGTCTAAATTGGCACTGGTAGACTCAAGTCTATTTTTGCCTTTGATATCACTCTCGGCGGGCGAGTTGGCAGGCGTTTTTGTAAAGTTTGTATAAAGCTAGCCTTTTGTTAACCATAATATTTGGTAAAGGTGGAGCTGCTAGGACAGAATAGGCTAAAGACATCAGCTTGAAATTTGAAACCAGGACTTCATGGTCAGTCAAACCCCAGAGGCAGATTTTCGGGTAACGTACTCGGACGAGATTCCCTCAGTTCACATACCCGTGCGCTTGAGCGTACTTGAAGCCGTAAACTTCAAGACAACCTGCCAGCAACTTTTTTCCGGAAGCACCGTTCCCAGCAAGATTGTCCTAGACTTTAGTCAGACGACATTCATCGACAGTAGCGGGATCGGTGCTTTAGTCAGCAATCTGAAATTTGCCAAACAGCGTGGCAGCGACTTGGTGCTCCGAAGCCTCAAGCCGCAGGTGATGGCAGTATTTGCTCTCACCAGCCTAGATCAAGTGCTGACGATCGAGCAGCCCTCTGCAACCTCAACTCCCACAGAGACGAACCCCTCGGACAATCACCTACCGATGACCCACCCCTCAGTGCAATCGTGGGTGAAGCGGCTGATAGATATCGTTGGGGCAATCGTCGGTTTGATGATTACAGGAATTTTGCTCGTACCCATAGCTGCAGCCATCACTATCAACGATCCAGGCCCGATATTTTTCGGTCAAACCCGCTGTGGCTGGATGGGCAGACAATTTCGGATTTGGAAATTTCGATCGATGTGTACCAACGCCGAAGCCATGAAAGACCAAATCAAAAACCAGGCTTCTGGCGCATTTTTCAAAAATGACAACGACCCGCGGATTACCAAAGTCGGGCGCATCTTACGCAAAACCAGCCTCGACGAACTGCCGCAGTTTTGGAACGTGCTCAAAGGCGAAATGAGTCTAGTCGGCACCAGACCGCCTACGCCAGACGAAGTTGAGCGCTACGAAGTCCCTCAGTGGCAGCGTTTGGATGTCAAACCCGGGATGACCGGGGAATGGCAAGTCAACGGTCGCTCTCAAGTCCGCGATTTTGAAGATGTCATCCGTTTAGATTTAAAATACCAACAAAACTGGAGCCTGGTGTATGACTTGAAACTAATTGTTAAAACCATAACAGTCCTGTTTAACAAAAATAGCGGCGCTGTGTAGGAGCCCTCAACAACCCAGCCCTGAACTTTCAGGTGCTGTTGCCGAGGGGCGGCGGGAAGTCGAACTTGATACTTAGTCAAGCAGACGATCGCTAGCGATACCTACGTTAGCATTAAGTGTTAAAATTCACACGCCCAGAAAATGCACAGCTAGTTGTCCGCTCTGCAATCAGAGCATTAATAATTAGCAATTAGCGAGTTCGAGGTCATACTCAAATGATCCCAGCATGATTTTCGAGGACGAGAAGAACTCACCTGTGTTTAGAAAAGTAGCGACTGCTAACACGGTCGAAGCTTAAATCACTGCCTCGCAAGCTGACTCGGAAATTTTCCCTATTTAAACGCCCTACCGAGGCGGGTTACAGTATCGGAAGTCTCTCATTTGCTGTGCGAGTAAATGGTGCGAAAGGAATGCTCACCTTGAGGCAAAACGGGCTTCTTCAACTCAAGCTTGACTTAACTAATATGTTGCCAAGACCTTGCCCTCCTTTTTCTCTCCCTCCGGCGCTGAGTACAGCGGTGGTGGGGGCCGACCAGGGGGAAGAAAGATGAAAGACAAGCAACCAAAGGCCGAGTGGCACCTGCAGGTTGAAACAGACCTGAATGCTTTAACATCCGTTTTGGAATGGTTGGAGAATATCGTTTTGCCCATGATACCAGCGGATTTCTGGTGGCAGTGCCGGCTGATAATCAACGAAGGCTTTACAAACGCTGTCCGCCACGCTCACCAGAACTTGCCCCCCACGACGCCCATAGACATTGAGGTAAAAGTGTTTGCCGATTACTTAGAAATTAGGATTTGGGACAGGGGTCAACCCTTCAACTTAGAAGCAAAGCTGCACTCGATCATGCAAGAGCAGCGCGATCCTTTGGACAGAGAAGGAGAAAGGGGACTGGTGTTCATGTACAAGCTCACAGACGACCTTCGGTATATCCGTACCGACGATCGCCGCAACTGCCTGGTAATGCGAAAAAACATTAGCTGAGGGCGCGATACCCGCCCGGTAAGGGCGGCTTCTTTCGCCAGGAGTGGAAGATCCCCTCGCCCCCTATTGTCCTACCCGGAACCCAACCACATCCTCTGCAATTCTGCGGGTGCAGGCTTGATGCACGCGGCTGCAGGACAATTTGCTTAAGAATAAATATTATGCGTATTCTAATTTATTCCTATAACTATTATCCAGAGCCGATCGGCATTGCCCCCCTGATGACAGAACTAGCGCAAGGCCTAGTCAAGCGCGGCCACCAAGTCCGAGTCGTCACAGGAATGCCCAACTATCCGCAGCGCCGGATTTATCCGCAATATGAGGGAAAATTTTACCTCACAGAAGAACACAACGGCGTCACAATTCAGCGCAGCTATCTGCGCGTCAACGGCCCCCACCCCAGCCTCCTAGACCGACTTGTGCTAGACGGCAGTTTTGTCGTCTCCAGCGCCGTCCAAGCCTTCAGAGGCTGGCGTCCCGACGTGATTTTCTCGACAATGCCCCCTTTACCGATTTGCGTCCCAGTCGCCTTTTACGGCTGGATTCGCGCTTGCCCGATCGTCCTCAACGTTCAGGATATCGTCTCAGAAGCAGCCGTGCGCGTCGGCTTGGTCAAAAAAAACGGACTGCTAGTTCGCATTGCTGACGCTTTGGAAAAATTGGCCTACAGCACAGCCAGCCAAGTCAGCGTCATCGACAGCGGTTTTGTCACCAAATTGCACTCTCAAGGAGTACCCCCCGAAAAAATAGTTTGCGTTCCCAATTGGGTTGATGTTAATTTCATTCGGCCCTTACCCAAGGAAAGTAACTCATTTCGAGAAACTCACAAACTCAAGGGAAAATTTGTCGTTCTCTATGCTGGCAATATTGCCCTAACTCAAGGCCTGCAAACAGTTGTCCAAGCAGCGGCTCGTTTGAAACACATAACCGAAATCGCTTTTGTAATTGTGGGGGAATCAACAGCCTTGGCGCGCTTGCAAAAAGATTGCGAAACTTACAAAGCTAATAATGTAATGCTGCTACCATTTGAACCGCGAGAAAAATTGCCCGAATTGTTAGCTGCTGCTGATGTTAGTTTAGTCGTACAAAAGCGCCGCGTTACTAACTTCAATATGCCTTCAAAAATCCAAGTAATTCTCGCCAGCGGCAGGGCAATTTTGGCTTCGGTTCCCGAAACTGGTACGGCCCAGAAAGCAGTGCAGCAAAGCGGTGGCGGGGTGGTGGTAGCGCCGGAAGATTCGCAGGCTTTGGCTGAGGCTGTTGAGGATTTGTACTTGCACCCTGCTAAGGTGGATGCGTTGGGCGAGCAAGGCAGAAATTATGCTGTAGAGAATTACGGATTTGAGGAAGCTTTGAACCATTATGAAGCTTTATTTGCGGCGGTGGCAGCGAGTCATGGTGATAAGCTGTTGCAGCCTTTGCCAAAATAAGATAAGCGCTTGAAACCGCCCGTGCTTACAGTGGCAAAAGATGTTCCGATCACTACAGAACGAACGCTCGTTAAGATAAACGCCCAAAAAATGAAAGACTGAAGATTGAGCGATTTAATTCCCCAATATACCAGCACCGGAACTGTACCCGCAGCCCTCCCGACAGCCATTACTGCCCCGATTCAAAGTAAAATAGCGATAACTGATAAAGGTTTTTGACTGCCAATAACAGCCATTTCGATTAAGCTATTTAGCGGAAATCCCCTTCTCAGCAAAACGGCAATCAAAATTGCCATCGAAGCCAGAAGTGGAGCAACTATAAAATAACCTTTGATGGCACTGACTAAAAGTAGAATAAATGAAATAATTACAAAAAATAGCAAATCCATTATTGATGGGCTTTCATGTATTCTCTTAGTAAGGCGTTGATCTGGGTTTGATAACCACGACCTTGAGATTTAAACCACTCCAAAACATCACTGTCAAGGCGTAAGGTAACTTGAGCTTTAGTCTTAGGGTTGGGCAAGCCTCGCTGAACTACGGCTTTAGCAAACATTTCAGGCGTAATTTCAGGGCAATCAGAGAAATCAATATCTTCATCAGTCATGGCATCTAGGCGTTCCCAATCAGTTTGAGATTTGCTCGAAGTAAATTCGTTGTTCATATTTAGTTGCTTTTCTAGCGGAAATAATGCGGGTACTATCCTCTCGTTCTGTATGGACAATAGCGACTACTCGCCCTTGCAACAAACCAAAAGTCACAAACCTCTGCTCCCCATAACTGAATCGTTCGTCCTCAACTGTTACGATTTCTCCATCAAAAACTAATGGAACGTCGATAAAGTCAATTCCATGTTTGCTAAGGTTGGTAAGACGTTTAGCCTCATCCCACTCAAATTCCATACCTGGATTTTCACTAGATATTGTAACTACAATTTGTCGTTACAGCCACTCAGTTTAAAAGATATTTGGATTGTTCAGGTAAAGACCTTCGCCCCCTTCACCCCTCCCCATCCCAGAAGTCACCACACCCCTGCGTGCCCGACACCGCAGCCGATCGAAACAAAACGCTAAAATAGTAGCTCATACAATTTCGGAGTTAATATTTGACACTTGCACCCGCGCGCGAAAACGTCCTAGCTTGGCTCTCAGACCGCGTTCCTGCTGCCCGCATCACACATATTCTCGGAGTCGAACAGACAGCAGGTGACTTGGCTCGCCATTACGGCCTCGACGAAGCAAAAGCCCGATCGGCCGGTTTGTTGCACGATTTGGCAAAATACTTCAAACCTCCACTGCTCCTGCAAATGGCCCAGAAGGAAGGTTTAGAGTTAGACTCAGTGTTGGAAGCACACCCGCATTTGCTGCACGCAGACGCCAGCGCGATCGTCGCCAGAGACGAATTCGGGGTGGTCGATCGAGAAATTTTGGACGCAATCGCCAATCACACCCTCGGCAGACCAAATATGAGCCAGCTCAGTTGTACCGTATTCATAGCAGATACCATAGAGCCGAGCCGCGGCAACACAGCCCAACTAGAAGCACTGCGCGAGGCAAGCTGGCAAAATCTTTATGCAGCCGTGTGGCAAACTAGCGATTATTCTCTTAAATATTTGCTAGAAACTCGCTGCTACATCCACCCCCGCACCGTACTTACGCGGAATTGGGCGCTGCTTATGGCTCGATCGCCGGAAACAGGAAATTCGACCCAGAAGTCGATCGAACAAATCACAAGTTAAAAGTAAAATTTATCAGCAATCCTGTCCTTACTTTTGGCTTCAACCTAACTCCTATTTCCCGTCTCAAACTGCCAACAACCGATCGCGAAAACGCACCGATTCCCCCTTACCGTATCAATTAGGAAATTAAACACTTAATGTCTGATCTAACCCAACTCGAATACTCCAGGGCTCAGTCTACAGCAACGGACAGCACCTCCCCAGACGAAGCTCGCGGCCTGATCGTGACCGTTGCCCAAGCAGCCGATGACCGCAAAGCAGTAGATATTGTATTGCTCCGGGTAGCAGAAGTATGCTATTTGGCAGACTACTTTGCGATCGTCACCGGATTTTCCAACGTGCAGGTACGAGCCATCTCCCAAGCGATAGCAGACCAAGTTGAAGAAGAGTGGCAACGCTTGCCACTGCGTACACAAGGCCTATCAGACGCTAGTTGGGTCGTCATGGACTACGGCGACGCGATCGTTCACATTTTGAAGCCTCAAGAGCGGGAGTTCTACAATTTAGAAGCGTTCTGGGGACACGCCGAACGCATTGACTTTTCCCCCACGCCGTGAGGATGGCTAATGTGAAAAACGTTTCAGCTTCTATTTGTCCCGTTCCGCAAGAACAGCGACCGATAAATGAATACCAAGAACTTAAAGAATCCTGGTTTTTTAGCTGGGTAACACTCAATTGGCCCGGATACCTGGCAAAACTAGCTTGGGTGTGGGCTTGGAGTTGCTTGGTATCGGTGCCGATAGCTGCTTCTAGCTTTGCTCCTGTCAAGTATCCAGCTCAGTTTGTCCTCAGCGGTGCCGCAGGTGCCAGTTTTATTCTAGGATTAGCTTTGCTGCGGCTCTACTTGGGTTGGTTCTACGTGCGATCGCGCCTTTCAAATCCCACGGTCGTCTACGAAGAGTCTGGCTGGTACGATTGTCAATCTTGGCCTAAAACTCCCGAAGTTTTGCTTCAAGACCAGTTGATTGTCAACTACCAATTAGAACCTATTCTCAGGCGTCTGCGGCAGACATTTTATGGTTTGACAGTGTTGCTGGTTGCTGGGGGACTAACTTGGAGTTGTTTGTAATCGGGAAGGGAAGGGAGTTTTGAGTTTTGAGATTGCCGCGCACAGCCAACGCCGGCACACTCCCGTGCATGAGTGAGAAACGATCGCAGAAAGATTAACTTTATAACTCTTAACTGGCAGCTCGCAACTCATAACTTCCACCGGCCCCAATCTAAAATCTAAAATCTAAAATCTAAAATTGATATGACAAGGGGAAAACGAACCCAAGCTCCCGAACTTGAAGTCACACTGCTGCGCGAAGGTATTGTGGAATCGAGGCACCGCGCCCAGGCCGCCGTCTGCGACAACCGCGGGCGCGTTCTGTCTGTTGCTGGTAACTCGGAAACGGCCTCATTTGTCCGTTCTTCACTCAAGCCTTTTCAAGCTTTGGCGGTGACGGGGACTGGCACTTTAGAACGCTACGAATTGACCGATCGAGATTTAGCGATTATTTGCAGTTCCCATCAAGGTACGATCGAGCAATCGCGCCAGGTATTTAACGTCCTGTGGCGCTGCGACATTGACCCCTCTAAACTTCAATGCCCCATTCCCGAAGGCAAAAAGAGCGCCCTGCAATACAACTGCTCCGGCAAACACGCCGGAATGCTGGCTGTCTGCCAGCAACTGCACTGGCCTGTGGAAAATTATTTACGCCGCAAACATCCTGTCCAGCAGCTTATTTTGGGCAAAGTAGCTGACTTGCTGGCAATGCCTGCCGAAGAGTTTATCAGCGCTCGCGACGACTGCGGCGCTCCTACCTATCTGTTGCAGTTGGGGCAAATGGCGTCTTTGTACGCTCAGTTAGCCTCCGGCAACAATGTGGATATGGAGCGGATTGTCCGCGCTATGACTCATCACCCGATGATGGTTGCCGGTGAGGGCAAATTTGACACGGAACTGATGCGCTTGACTCAAGGGGAATTGGTGAGCAAGTCCGGCGCCGAAGGGGTGCAGTGCATTGGCCGCGTTGGCGAAGGCATGGGCTTGGCAATTAAGGTGACGGATGGGGGAAAGCGCGCTCAATTTGCTGTGGCGATTCACTTGCTCAAGCAGTTGGGGTGGATTACTCCGACGATCGCCGAAACTCTTTCGGAGACTTACCTGACTCTCAGTGACTTCAAGCGCTTGGAGGTAATCGGGGAAGTTTCGATGCTTTAGGGCGATCGAGACTCGCTCGCCGATTTCAGCAACCCCTCCCACAATCTAAAAAGTTTTTTTGATTTAGGGGTTGCAATTTTCAGAAAGATATGTTTATATTAGAGAGAGACAAAGCGACGCGGGATAGAGCAGCCTGGTAGCTCGTCGGGCTCATAACCCGAAGGTCAGTGGTTCAAATCCACTTCCCGCCACCAAATAAAATAAGACAAGCCCCGGCAGCCTAAAAGTTGCTGGGGTTTGTTTTATGCCGTCTGTTTGATGCCGTCGGCGAAGAGGCATCTCAGTTTTGCATTTGTAGTGCGAGCGTCCTCGCTCGCGTGAAGAAGAAAGCACGCGAGCGAGGACGCTCGCACTGTAAAAAAAATGCTTTTTGCGAAAATGAGATGCTCCCCTCTGCGATCGCCTCTTCGACAGATTGAAAGCAGTTTATTTTAGTCTGAAAAAAAAATTAGGACACAGCACTGCTGTGTCCCTACCGTATATTTGTGTTTATCCCAAAAGGACAAAATAAGACCCACCCTCAACCTAAACACTCAACCCTATACTTTGCGACGACCGTTAGTGCAAGCTTTATTTGTTAAAAAATAGCAATCCGATATCCCTATTTTTTAAATCAGGATTTTAAATTGCTAAGTCGGCTGAGCTTCCAACCAATCAAAAATCAGGTTTAACTGTTCCAGTGTCACTAACCCGTACTGCCACAGCACCATCGGCAGTTCGCTGGCATCTTGTTCACCGTGTCGGAGAGCAACGGCGATCGCGGAATGCGATATTGCCAACTCTCCCCGCAAATAATCGATCAGTTGAGCCTTTCTCATCACCTTCACCGCCAGTTTTATGCGATTTTGTAAAGATATGTAGCTAATCAGTCTGTATCGGAAGTTTAATTGGTCTAATTTTAGGTTCACAAGAGAGAACCTTGTGTGATGCAAACCGCACAAAACTTGTGATAAAACTCAGATAAAAAAGCGATCGCAGTCACAATAATTCCCAAAATCAAAAATTGGGTTCCGCGATCGCTCGCTTCAAATGAATTCATTTAAAATTGCTAAAGTCCTAGCTGAAGCTGAACTCCCGCTTCTGTACCGCTGTCGGTTTGTTTTGGAGGTAAAGGATTTCCTTGACGCTGGGCATCCGAAGGAGTAGTAATAAATTCCAATGGGCCCTCGATTTTGAGGCGAAATGTGTCGCCCAAGCTTCTTTCCCTTCTAGCAGAATTAGCCGCCGTTTCTGGTTCACCAATCAAGTTTTGGTAGTCCGAGTCTAAGGTTCTGTCCTCCACTGTCCTCAACGAGTCCCCAGATAAAGTCGTTTCCGAATATTGGGGCGTTGGTTGCAGTCTTTGTTGGGCGAGAACCGCCGGGGTCAAACCGATAAAAATTGAGCTGAGTCCGAGAGCAGTGCCAAGAGTAGCAATAACTGCGTTCATCATCCATGCCTCCGCTAGTTGCATCCTACTATAGCAATCCTAAATGATTCAGATAAATTTGTAGGGGTAGTGCCTTTCTTTGCCTACCCCCTATCTATCGGGCAACCGGGCGTGGGATTGCCCCTACAAGAATTATGCAAATGATGCGAGGATTGCTATATGCTTATTTTACCTAGCCGGAATTAAGTTGCACTCTATCAAAAGTAGCTGCTTGTGGAGATATCAATTAAAGTTCCTGTCAAAACTTATAGAAAACAAGCTAAAAACCCTGTGACTTCAGTCCAGGGATGAAAGCTCGCAGGAGACTTTAGTCTCCCAGTCAGCTTCCTGCTTCATCATTGTAAACTTTCATTAACTGGCTAAGGATTTTATGTCAGACGGTATAACATAAGAACCGGAGGTAAAGCCATGCTAGTTTTTGAGTTCAAAGCTTACGGAAAAAAGAATCAGTACAACGCAGTAGACGAAGCAATTCGTACCGCCCAATTTGTCCGCAATAGCTGTTTGCGGTATTGGATGGACAACAAAAAAGTGGGTCGGTACGACTTAAATAAATACTGCGCTGTGCTGGCTCGCGACTTTCCGTTTGCCGACGAACTCAATTCTCAAGCAAGACAATCGAGTGCAGAACGAGCATGGTCTGCGATCTCCCGATTCTACGACAACTGCAAGAAGAATGTACCGGGCAAAAAAGGATATCCGCAGTTCGTGAGAGATTGTCGTTCTGTCGAATACAAGACTACTGGCTGGGTGCGATTCGTTTCCTCGAAAAATGGAGATATAAAACTCAAAGTGTACGAGGAGTAAGGGTTCAACCTCTCGTCTTGGTTGAAATAAAACCCTTAACAACTTAATGATCATGAGGGTGTAAGTCCCTCTCCATAAGCGCAATGGTTAAAGCGCTTCCCCCATGCTGAACAATTAGCAACTGTCAGGATGAAGCGGGGAAGTCAAATAGGGGTAAAACAGTAGCCTAAACTGTCATCCCACCTTAGCAGGAATCCATGAGTAACGCAAGTGAAGATGCACCTGAACCATCGTTAATGTTAACCAGTGAAATAAGGCTGATACACTGGGAGTCCCAAAAGGGCAAAGGTAGGGAATTGGCAACTCCAGCCGTGACCAATAAGCGCTTCCCTTAACCTCGGTGGACAGCATCACTCTAAAGATTCAACCAATGGTCATTAGGAACGAAGTAACTCTTATACATCTCTCAGAAAAAAAGGTCGATACCTGAGTAGGTAGCTAGCTAAATGATGTATTAGAAAAGGATTGAATCAGAAGCCAATGCCTCACTTAACAGTGAGGATACGCTGACAGATTCACGATTGTTTGGAGGGAAGAGGAACAAGTAGTAGTAAATATGTCTAATACAGAGTCAGAATTGGCGACTGTGGAATGGAAAGATATTCCTTGGCGTAAAGTCGAGCGAAGAGTTTTTAAGCTACAAAAGCGCATATTCCAAGCCTCTCAACGTGGAGATGTTCGAGCAGTTCGCAAGCTTCAGAAGACCTTGATTAATTCTTGGTCGGCTAAGGTATTAGCCGTGCGTCGGGTAACTCAGGATAACCAGGGCAAGAAAACCGCTGGAATAGATGGGGTTAAGAGTTTAACTCCTAATCAAAGGCTGGAACTTGTTAACCGACTGAGGTTAAACCAAAAGGCAAAACCAACTAGAAGGGTTTGGATTCCTAAGCCTGGAAGGGAGGAAAAACGCCCGTTAGGAATACCCATAATGCACGATAGAGCAACCCAAGCTCTAGTAAAAGCTGCCTTAGAGCCAGAATGGGAGGCAAGATTCGAGCCTAATAGCTACGGATTCCGACTCGGAAGGTCATGTCACGACGCAATCGGAGCAATCTTCAATGCGATTAGGTACAAGCCAAAATACGTGCTAGATGCCGACATCGCCCAATGCTTCGACCGAATTAGCCACGACGCACTTCTCAGAAAACTAAATACATCCCCCACCATTCGTCGCCAAATACGGGCATGGTTAAAAGCAGGGGTAATTGACTGGAGCAATTATGCCAATAAGCAAAAAGCTTACAGTCCTACTGAGGAAGGCACACCTCAAGGAGGAGTGATTAGTCCACTCCTAGCCAATATCGCGTTACATGGCATGGAAAATAGGATAAAGCAATATGCGGCTACCTTGCCCTGTAGACCAGGATATGGGAAAAAGGTAAACCAAATGAGCCTCAGCCTCATACGCTATGCCGACGATTTCGTGATTATACACGAAGACCTTGCCATAGTCCAAAGGTGCCAGGAAATAATAGCAGAGTGGCTAAGTGACATTGGCTTGGAACTTAAACCTAGTAAAACAAGAATATCCCACACACTGACTGAATACTCAGGAAATATTGGGTTTGACTTTCTTGGGTTCAATATTAGACAACACCCAGTAGGTAAATACCAAACTGGTAAATCCACCAACAAGGAACCACTAGGATTTAAGACCATAATCACCCCCTCAAAGAAAAGCGTGAAGGGACACTGTAAGAAAATAGCAACCATCATAAAAGAGCATAGTGCAGCCCCACAAGCAGCATTGATAGCCAGACTCAACCCACTTATCAGGGGTTGGTGCAATTATTTCTCCACAGTCGCAAGTCAAGAAACGTTTGACAAGCTAAGTCACATCACCTTCAAGCAGCTTTGGGCATGGGCAAAACGTCGATGCAAAAAGGAAAGCAACGCCCAAAAATACTGGAGAGAAATCGAAGGAAGAAAATGGACGTTTGCCACACCTGATGGGCTAAAACTAGCTGAACACCCAGATACACAAATAAAAAGACACACAAAGGTGAAAGGCAGTCAAAGTCCCTACGACGGAGATTGGGTATACTGGAGTCAAAGATTAAGGAACTATCCTGAAATCCCAAAAACACTATCCGAACTGTTGAATAAACAAAAAGGTAGATGTTTGCACTGCGGTTTGTATTTCACGTCAGATAGCCTTGTGGAAATTCACCATTTGGACAAAAATCGCAAAAATAACAAGCGCACAAATCTGATGGCTATACACAAACACTGCCACGATATCTTACACGCCATGTGGGAACCTAAAGAATGGGAAATAAGAAGTGATGACTTCTATGAACTCATCCCCTAACCCAAACCTGGGCAAAGAGGTACACATGACAAGTGCCAAGCAATTGAGGAGCCGTGTGCGGGGAAACTCGCAAGCACGGTTTTGTAGGAGAGGGTGGGAAGGCGACTTCCCACTCGACTTCAACCGGATGGCCGATGACCGCAAATCCATCAATTTTACCGACAAGAAAGGGATTGGGCGATTAAAGCTAAAAGGCACACGCGACTTGCACTTCTACCAAATCAGTCAAATAAAAAGGGTGAGATTGGTAAAACGTGCTGATGGCGTCTACGTCCAATTCTGTGTGGATGTCGATAGAAAGGAAAACACAGAACCGAATGGTACTACGATTGGATTAGATGTGGGATTGAAGGAATATTACACCGACTCGAACGGAACTACGGTGGAAAATCCCAGGTTTCTAAGAAAAGGTGAGAAAGTTCTCAAACGATCCCAGCGTCGCGTATCCAGAAAAGTTAAAGGTTCAAACAACAGGGGCAAAGCTAGGCAGATTCTAGGCAAACGCCACCTCAAAATAAGTAGACAGCCGCATTGCACCATGCAATAAAACTTGCAAGGTGCGTAATCTCATCAAACGATGTAGTCGTCTACGAAGATTTGAGGATCAAAAACCTGGTGAAAAATCATTGCTTAGCTAAGTCTATTAACGATGCTTCTTGGTATCAATTCCGTGTTTGGCTTGAATACTTCGTCCAAGTGTTTGAGAAAATCACGGTAGCGGTAAATCCGCAATATACCAGCCAAGAATGCTCTAGCTGCGGTGCAATTGTAAAGAAATCGCTATCTACAAGAACGCACGTTTGTAAGTGCGGTTGTGTTTTAGATCGCGATGAAAACGCCGCTAGAAACATCCTTAGTCGAGGATTGGGTACGGTAGGGCATACCGGAACCTTTGGTCTTGAGCCAAACAACGCTTTAGGAGAGTTGGTGCGAATCGTTGGCTAGAAACAAAATCCAACAGGGTTTAGGGGGATTAGCCGCAAGGTGTAGAACCTTGACAACTGAATGACTATGTAGGTGAGAGTCAGTACCCTAGGGCGTCGGTTCAGTATTAGGAGTTGACAAAAAAAGGAATTTATGAAATTAGCCAGTGCATGAGTTCGACTCTATGCCTGGTGTAATTGGTCGAACCTTATCCATTCGAGCAATGACATGAAGATTATGAACAACAGCGACTCGCCGTAGATCGAAGAGATTTTTCCGCAGTCCAATATAGCGAGCACGGTTCCCCTGCCAATGGCCAATATGAGCCAGAGAGTGTTCAACTGTAGTACGTTTTCTCAATTCTTGGCGACCAATAGCAGTGGATTGACGTGCTCGCAACTCTTGCATTAAGGCTTCATCAGGATGAATTGATACAGTCCGTCCTCTTTTACTATTTGTGCAACCAGACCTTAGAGGACAAATTGCACATTCATTCTGAGGAAAATGAACAGTTTTCCCCGGTTCAAATGGGATACTTACCTGATTGGGACAGCTAATTAAATGCGTATCCCAGTCAAGGAAAAAAGAATTTTTATCAAACCGTCCAGAATTTTTGACCGGCCACGCCTTGCAAAATATCTGTAATTTATCATTCCGTTGTGTCACCCAATGACTAGATAAATAAGCCCGATCAATATGTAACTCAGATAGGTGAATATTTTGAAATTTCAAGTCACGTTCTAGGTCAATTGTAGCAGCAGATTCTGGAGTATTGGCGCGTGTCAGCGCCACCGCGCAAACTACACCACTCTCTAAATCTTTAAGAACGTGGCGTTTATATCCATCTATTTTTTTAGAGCGGCTTTTACGCCCATGCCGCATATCTGGGTCTTCAATAGAAATGCGACGATCTTTGGCGACCCCTTTACTTAAACTTGGAACGCCTTGTGAGTCGAAAGTCACATTTTGGGATTCAATGACTCGGGCAACATCCAGAGTCTCTTGGACTACTTCAAATTCATCACAATCAGACTGGCTTTGCATCCATTCTTCCACTGTATTTAAGCTACTTAGGAGAATTAAGAGTGCATTTTGACGCTCTACTGGATTATCCCAGTTTAAATCTAAAGCCGTTTTTAAGCTGGAACTATTAAGGATGGGTGCACCTGCTTCCAGGGCAATTTCTGCTGGCTCCCGCCCCTGCACAGCAGCTATCATACTCACCGCCTTACGCAAAGCATGACCCAAGAGATTATATGTATCTTCGACTTTACCAGCTCCCCATAAAGGTGAGGAATCTAAAGCTGCTTTCAGTTGAGATGAGCCAAATCCACCTTTTTGTTTGGCAATTTCTACGGTGCGGTCAATTAAACGTTGGTCTAGTTCTTTTTTAATTAAGCGATTTCTGAATCTCACCAAAGTGGCTTTGCTAAAAGGGGGAGTTTCACACTTTAGACAATCGAGAACTAACTGCCAACGTTGATCCATGAGCATTTCTTCAATTACTTCATCGTCAGAAATGCCTAAGTAGGCTTGCAGAATAATTGCCAGAGCAATTTGTGCAGGAGGAACTGGGCCCTGACCTACTGTGCTGTCTTTAAAAATTGTAGCAAGTTCTTCTTGAAACTCATCATTAAATATGAATGAACGGTTCAGTCGAAGAAACGTGAATAACTTGGCTCGTTTAATGCGCTTGATAATCAACGCTTCTGTTTCTGAGAGTTCAATTGGAGGATGCCATAAGGGAGGGCGCATAAGGTTTCTTCCTTCTTCCTGATTGTCAGAATTTAACAGGCTTTTCAATTCACATATCATTTTCAGTTTGTTTTGTCAACTCCTAATACTGAACCGACGCCCTAGAACACTCAAATCTTACCCCGCAGGTGCAGCGGTGACAGCACTTCCCCCAGGTTTGCGACTAGCCATCAAAG
>NZ_JAUBTI010000121.1:0-18237 GCF_036702415.1 Microcoleus sp. D3_18a_C4
GAATGAATTTAAGGATCGCGAATTAAATAACTTACAATTTTAATTGTTATTGTGGGATGGGCGTCCCGCCCGTCCCACAAAATTGTGGAAGTTATTTAATTCTCATTCCTAACAAGGGTTTGTAGTTAGTTGCGCTGTCTTCGACCACATGAGCTGGGTCAGCTAAAAAGCTGGCAAGATACTTTGTTTTTAGGATGGTTGGGTCCTATCGGTGGGGCAGCGATTTTCTATGCCATGCTGGCGCTACGTAAAACGGGATTAGAGTCAGCTTGGGTCATTAGTAGCCTAATTATTTGCGCGTCAATAATCGCCCACGGCTTTACTGCTGTGCCGTGGGCTAAAGCTTATGCTAAAATGCAGCGTAAAAGACAACTTCTAATGATTTGGTAGGTAGATGAAGACCCCGAACCAGGCAGAAAAACAAGCCATAGAACAAGAGCAAAACGAGATTTTGCAACAGCTAGAAGATTGGCTGGAAGCTCCCATGCTGGTGCTGGCATTTGTGTGGCTAGCCCTATTTATTATTGAATTAATTTGGGGGTTAAATCCACTGCTAGAAGTCGTTAGCACTACTATTTGGATTATCTTTATTGCAGATTTTCTAGTTAAATTTGCCTTGGCTCCCCGCAAAATTTCCTATATCAAAAGCCATTGGATAACGGCTTTTTCTCTGCTGTTGCCAGCTTTGCGTACCTTTCGGATTGTACGAGTTGTGCGAGCATTCAAAACAGCACGGGCTGTGCGAAGTTTGCAGTTGTTGCGAGTTATGACTGGTACGAATCGAGGGATGCGGGCATTAGCTGCGAGTGTTAGCCGTCGCGGATTTGGCTATGTCGTAGGACTAACGATAATTATTACCTTGGTAGGTGCAGCAGGGATGTATGCTTTTGAAAAAGAAGTCGCCGATGGTTCCTCCGGGTTAAATAATTACGGCACAGCGTTATGGTGGACGGCAATGCTGATGATGACAATGGGTTCGGAATATTGGCCCAAAACGCCAGAAGGTCGCATACTTTGCCTTGTTCTGGCACTCTATGCGTTTGCGGTTTTTGGTTATGTAACTGCGACCATCGCCACATTTTTTATTGGTCGCGATGCAGAGGATGACGAAGCAGAATTAGCAGGAGCGAAATCAATGGCAGCACTTCAAACTGAAATTGCTGCCTTGCGGGCTGAGATTCAGCAATTATTGAATCAGAATTCAAAGTCTTGAATTAGGTAGATGCCAAGATCAAGTTTTGGTCAGCGCTGGCACTACTTTTTCGCCAAACACCTCAATAAACTGCTCTTGTTCTCGGTTAACGTTGTGCAAAATTAGTTGATCGAACCCCAATTCAATATCTTTTTGCAACCACTCAATATGCTGCTCTTGGTCTGCCGAGATGCGGACGTGTTGATATAACTCCTCTGGTTGCACAAACTCCCCGGCGGCATCAAATCGATCGGGTGTTATCAGTTCTGTCAGCATTTTACTTTTGAAGATGTTACTACGCCATTGATGATGAGCGCCTTGTAGTGCTTTCTCTGCATTACTGTCATAGGAAAGCTGCACTTTCAAAATCATTGGTTTCCCTTCTCCACCACCGCGACGAAACGCATCGACGACTTTTTTTAACTGTTCGGGTGGGCGAGAAGTAGTAATTAATCCATCTGCCCAACTGCCCAACCATTCTGCGGTTTCTGGGGTAACTGCGGCGCCGATAATTAATGGGAGAATTTCCGGGCGGGTATAGAGTTTTGCATCTTCTACGCACACTAAACCGCGATGGGTGACGGTTTCTCCTGCCCAAAGGGCGCGGATAATATCGACACATTCTTTGAGGCGCGCGTTGCGATCGCTCTTAGTAGGCCACTTATCCCCAGTAATATGTTCGTTCAACGCTTGACCGCTGCCAACCGTAAGCCAAAAACGATTGGGAAACATTTCTGCCAACGTTGCCGCAGCTTGGGCAATAATAGCCGGATGATACCGCTGTCCGGGAGCGCAAACAACTCGATAGGAAAGCCTCGGCGTTGCTTGCATTGCTGCACCCAACCAAGACCAAGCAAAACCACTTTGTCCTTGCGCTTCACTCCAAGGATGAAAGTGATCGGAAGAAAGGGCATGGGTAAAGCCAGCTTGTTCTGCAATTTGGACATATTTCAGCAGTTCGCTGGGCTTAAACTGTTCGTGCGAAGCATGATAACCAATTTGTGCCATAAGTTTTTAGGAGTTTTGAGTTGAGTAGGGGCGGTGCCAAGAGTGCCCGCCCTGAGTTTTGAGTAGGGGCGGTGCCAAGAGTGCTCGCCCTGAGTTTTGAGTAGGGGCGGTGCCAAGAGTGCTCGCCCTGAGTTTTGAGTAGGGGCGGTGCCAAGAGTGCCCGCCCTGAGTTTTGAGTTAAAATATCCCGACTTAAAAGCAGGTGATTTTATCAGGACGCCTAGTAAAAGTTTTGAGTTTTGAGTTGGATAAGTTCTTAATTCAAAAAACTTGTTGTACTCAAAACTCTCTGTATAACGCGCCAGTTTACGATCGCAAAATTTTCCGATAGCGAGCTTGAATTACCGAGTAGATGCCATAGGCAATTAAACCCAAAGGTACTAGGCCCAAAATCACTGGACTAAAAGGCTGTTGTCCCAGAATTGCCAACACCTCGCCCAATCCCTTCGTTTGACTGGCATCTGATAGCTTGGCTGCTTGAATTAAGAAAATACCGATTATAACGAAAACAATCCCACGGGCCGCAATTCCGAATCGACCCAAGCGTATCGCCCAAGTTTGCTCGGCTTGGCTCATTTCATCTAGCTTGAAATGGCGGCGAAATTTGGCTTTATATGCTTCGTAGAAATAAGAAAATCCTACGCCAATAACAATTGATCCTGCCAATCCTACTAGCCATTGTCCAAACGGTTGCGCTAAAATTTGGGCTGTCAAATCTTCGGTTGTATTGCTCTTACCACCGCCCGAACCCATTATCAGTTTTACAGCCGTTAAAGCCAAACCTGCGTATCCTAAAGCACTTAAGGCGTAGCCAATGCGTTGGGCAATTCGCTTGGCATCCAATTTGTCTCCTTGGTGTTCTGGGTCGAGAATTGTCTGAACGATACGCCAAAGGGCATAACCAATAAGGCCAATCGTTACCAGAAATAGCAGAAATTTACCGAAGGGTTGGTTAACAATTTCTGATAATGCACCGCTAGTATCGGTTGTCCTGCCGCCCATACTAAAGGCTGCTTGTGCTGCTAAAAAACCGACAATAAAGTAAACTAAGCCTTTGGAAGCATATCCCAATCTTGCCAGTCGCTCAAACCACACATGAGAAGCTGCCTGTCCGATTGACTGTTTAATGCTGTCGGTGGGTGAGTTGGGCTGTTTCATATTTTTTGACAATTTAGTTGTTCACGACTGCTGCCATAGGCAATAGTGCATTCTTTTCCAGTTAACTGAGTTCTTAAACAGATAATTTATGTTATTATTTCTTAAGTTAAAGATTAGCTTGTTTAGAAAATTTTTAAATCTGTCTTGAGCGGGAGTGTCATCGGTTGATTGAGTAAGAAATTTCACATTTATTGGGCTTGACAAATATAGCTTTAGGGGCTATAAGATGGCTTGCCTGATGGAGGAGTCTGCCAGCGGTATAGTAGATTTTTGATGAAAACTTCTTTAACCGAAGTTTGAATAACAATTAGAATTGGCGACGCTAAAAAGAATGTCAAAAAAAAATCCGAAGGCTATCAAGAGCTAAGGTGTAAACGGAAAGCAAAAATACCTGCTTTTCCATAATGATATATCTGACAAATCTGCAATAACGGCCCTAACTAGCTTATGGACGTTGCAAGAATAGATGCGCCCCGGTGCGGGAGTTGGGAATCCAGCATCTATCGCCAATAGTGCGATCGCACTTAACTCAAAGCTCTATCATAAATTTTTCCTCAATCATCCTCCATCAGGGGGATATTTTCTTATGGCATCAGACAGATGGCAAGATTGGGCTAGTTAGATTAAATAGAGATAGAAGCAAGATTTTGAAATGGTGAACAGAAACAATAGACGTTTTGGCTAAGTCGATTTTTAAGACTCTAAATTCCCATTGTCGCAAGAAGTTGATTGTTCAGAACCGGGAGGATTTTAGGAAAATCAAATCAACCACAACGGCAGTTTCTGTGTTGAGTTCAACCTTTTTGTTACCGGAAATTGCCGAATTCGGTTCCCAAACATCCGGCATCCTGTCCTGCCCTTAACTGACTTTTCAGGAAAACTCTAATAGCTAACCACAAGGCGATCGCTTGCGACAGGAAGACAAGCAGAACCTATTTCTTACGTCGTTTGCTTTGACGATCAATTCAGCAATAAGGTGTATATAATGAATCAACTGAATCAACCAGAATCCTTGTCGCAACCCTTGACCCAAAGCGAATTCGTCGCAACTTTTCGCTTGTTCAGTAGATTTAGCTTCTGGATACAGTTATTCTTGGGTGCTGTTTCCGGCATTGTTTTATTATTTGCTATGTTGGGTCGCAACATGAGCGAACAAGCCAATAATGCAGGTATTGGTTTCGGGGTATTTTTAGCAATAATTGGCCTATTATTGCTGTGCTTTAGAATTTTTTGGGATTTTCGCTATAGGCTTTTAGGCCGACTTTTGCACGCCGAAAATTCCCAGGTATATCCCAGCAAAGAGCATATTACTCACACCTTACGGATTGGATTAGTTTCTAGTTTGGTGGGGGTATTAATCGCGTTTGTCGCTTCTGAAGAAACAGTTGCTGTAGTGCTAGCGAAAACTCTTAGTCAGCCCCAAGCGATGGCAGCTTATGCGCCAGAAAATGTGATTCGTTCCCTAGATATTTTTGTGACGATGGCAAACGTCAATCTGATTGGCGCTCACTTTTTTGGAGCTGTTACTTCTCTTGGGTTACTCAATTGGGTAGAAGATTAGTTGGCAGCATGGGCGATCGCTAAAGGCAAACACAACTTCTAGGTCGTTAGGATTGACAAGGGCTGACCGATTTAACTAAGGTTGGTGGCGAAAGCACTGTCTTGGCGAAAAAGAGCGAAGACAGTGCAGCTACAAGCTAAACAAGGTGGCTCTTGGGGTGAACATCTAATCGGAAATAGCGATCGCTCCTGCTAATGGTAGTCAGCCCGATCAACCTTTTTTTTATTTAAAAAACGTAACTTATTTATTATCTTGATAGATATTTCATCTACCTTTATATTGATAGATTTCTAATGGGGACAAACAAAACTTAGGCTCATATTGCGAAAGATGAGCTATATTCGTGGCATTCAGCTTCCTAAACGATCCAGTGACCGGGTTTCTGAACAAAGCCATGTTACACCGTTTCTCTATTAAGAAATTTACTGCAATGAAAGACCTCTGGTATAAAAACGCAATTGTCTACTCCCTCGATGTTGAAACCTTCATGGACTCGGACGGCGATGGTGTCGGCGACTTTCAGGGACTTATCAACCGCCTAGACTATTTATCAGGACTAGGAATTACTTGTTTGTGGTTGCTGCCGTTTTATCCTTCCCCTAACCGGGACAATGGCTACGACGTGATGGATTACTACAACATTGACCCGCGACTGGGAACCCTGGGAGATTTTGTCGAGTTCATGCACCAAGCAAGGGAACGAGGAATTCGCGTGCTGATCGATCTGGTAGTAAATCATACGTCCAATCAACATCCTTGGTTTCTTGCAGCTAAAAGCGATAAAAACTCCAAGTATCGCAATTACTACGTCTGGTCAGAAAATCCACCCAAAACCGATCCAGAACAACTGATATTTCCCGATGTCGAGGACAGTATTTGGGAGTACGACGAACAAGCAAAAGCTTACTATTTGCATCACTTCTATAAAGAACAGCCAGATTTGAATATTGCCAATCCGGCGGTACGAGAAGAAATCTGCAAAATTATGGGTTTCTGGCTAGAACTGGGCGTGTCGGGATTTCGCATTGATGCTGTTCCCTTTTTAATTAAGGGGATTGGCATCGAAGGTGCAGACCCCGAAAGCCTGCGAGGTTTCTTGGAAGAAATGAGAGAGTTTGTGTCATCGCGTCAGGGTCATGCTGTGTTGCTGGCAGAAGCAAATGTCGATCGCGAGCAAATTCCTGTCTACTTTGCTAAGGGCGACAGAATGCACATTCTGTTCAACTTTTTGCTGAACCAGCATCTGTTTTTGGCCCTGGCGCGTCAAGAATCCACAGCATTGCGCGATGGACTAAAAACCTTACCGGATATTCCTCCTATTTGTCAGTGGCTTAATTTTGTGCGCCACCATGATGAACTGACGCTAGATCGCATTACTTCATCGGAACGAGAGGAAATTTTTGCAGCGTTTGCCCCTGAGAAAACTATGCAAATTTTCGGCCGCGGGATTCGTCGTCGCTTACCACCGATGATGGGAGGTGACCGCCGCCGGATTGAACTTGTCTACAGTTTGCTGTTTACTCTGCCTGGTACACCCATGCTGCGCTATGGCGAAGAAATTGGCATGGGCGATGACCTTTCGCTGGAAGGTCGAGACAGCGTTCGCACGGTGATGCAATGGTCAGATGCAGCGAATGGTGGCTTCTCGACGGCTGCAACTGATACTCTTGCCAGACCTGCGATCGCGATCGGAGAATACGGTTACAAAAAGGTCAATGTCGCCGCAGCGCAGCGCGATCGTGATTCATTAATTAACTGGATGGATCGTGCAATCCGCATCCGCAAGCAATGTCCTGAGTTGGGTATGGGGAAGTGGCACATTCTCGAAACCGACTCTCCCTCGGTTTTAGCCCACTGCTGCGACTGGGAAGGCAGGAGGGTGATTGCTGTCCACAATCTAGCCGACAAGCCTTGTACCGCGACGCTCAAATCTAACGAATACACCCCTCTGTTCGATTTATTTGGCGATCGGCTGTATGAATCTCTCGATGCCGACTCGCCATCTATTCCCTTAGAACCCTACGGCTATCGCTGGTTTCGAGTCAATCGAATCCAGGAGTAAAAAAGTTAATGTTGAGGAGACAACTAGCGACGTGGGCTCGTAGGAATGTACTTAGCACTATCCTTGTCGGGAAGCGGTTCTATCTGACCTTGATTGACCAAAGCTTGATGAATTAGGGCAGTAGCACTACCCCGACTGAGCAACTCGTTCGGATTAAGAACTCTCGGATCTGGATAGTTGACCACTATCTTTGCCTTTGTAGCTGCTGCCACTGGCTCAACCGCATATTTAGGAAGTTTCCCGGCATCTTTATAGTACGAATTGAGAAAATCTAATGCCGAATTTTTAGCAGGGGCAGTTGCAGCTTTTGTCGTTGTTGGTGGAACAGCCTTAGCCGGTTGAGATGCGGGCGCAGCCGCAGGCTGCAGCCTTGCCACTACAGGTAATAACGGCTGCATCAAAACAGTCGCTGCGAGGGGAAATGCCAAACGGTTCCTAGCAATTCGACGTTGATTTACTGGAGTTGGCTTTGCTGGAGTTGCAGTCGCTCGATCGGTTTTGACAACAGGGGGATTGTAATCCATATTTAAACCCCTCATTAACACAACTAATGCTTGTGCTTTAGTCAAGGGCTGCTTCGGACGAAACTCCTTTCCGGGAAAATCATTCATAAATCCCGTTTCATAAGCTTCTTTAATCGGAGTTTCTGCCCAGTAGTTTTTAGGCACATCCTTAAAGTAACTTCCGCTGGGTATCTTTCTAACGCTTGCTCGATTAAAAGCTTGGCGGATCATCGCCGAAAATTCATCCCGATCCACAACCTGTTTTGGTCTAAAAGTTCCGTTTACATATCCGGTAACAATCTCTTTTTCAGCTAAGGAATCAATAAACGGACGCGCCCAGTAATTCGGCGGTACATCAGGAAATTTCGACTTAGCTTGTTGAGCAGCAACTTCCTGGGAACTTAGCACAAAGCCAGTGCCACTGACACTAATGGCTAAAGCTAAAAAGGCTACGCTGATTGACGGTAAATACCTGCGAGTAGACATGATAAATTTCCTCCTGATTTTTGCATTTTTAACGAGACTATTTGGCTGATTTAAAGCGGATTACTTTTTTTCCGATCCGATTCCCATTCTTTTTTTACCTCTAACTCTTCGCGACGTACTGTGTCTGTTGCCTCAACCGTATCTTGCTCAACCTCTTTTCGGACTTGCACTTCCTCGCGCACGAACGCTTGCTTTTGGATATCCACACTTTCTTCGTAGATATCAAAATGTACCATTTCTTCTTGCTTGAAGGCGGTATCTGGAGTTACTCGACTCCCTGCATATTCTGGAGTAGTGCGCTCAATCACAACTCGCTCTTTTTCTACAGGAAGCTGCAGTTGTACCGTTTTGGTTTCAACTTGCTTGCCAATTATTACCTCGCCTGTTTTGCGACGGGTTTTATCTGCAACTAATCGTTCTTCGTACAGTTTGAGTTTTTGATGATCCTGTTCGTTCATCTGATACAATTGGGGCTCTTTATCGTAAGTATAGGTATCCCGGTCATAAGCAGGATTACTAGCTTGAGGCGAGACAGCATGCCGTGTAGAAACTCGAACAGGTGCTTCTAAAGGTAATGATGCTTCTACGGGTGCAGACCCTTCTACTGTTGCAGTCCGATAAATACCCCGCACTTGTTCTTCATAAGCGTAATCAACTGCCATCCCATGCTCATACCTGGGTAGTTTTTCCACTTGGTCTTTACTCCGCAAATTTGTAGCGTAAACACGCCGCCCATTAAAATCAATGCGACAAAGAGCGATGGGAAGTAAAACTTTTTTGTCAACAATCCAAGAACCAGTCTCTACCACAAAATAGCGGAAACGTCCTGTCTCATCTACCAGCACAGTATCGATCGTGCCAATTTTATCGTAGGTACTTCCGCCATACACATCCAGCCCTTTGATATCGTCCTCCTCAAAAGCTGCTTGGCGGTAGTTGGGATTAAAATCCTCAATTTTGTAAAGTAACATTGTTGTTTTCTGTACCTATGTACATCAAGCTTTGCACCTACTTTAGATAGATATCAGTTCTAATACTTCCTTCTTATGAAGGATTCAGCCAATTGAAAATCATCAATAGAGCGATTTTTTTTTAGATTTTTCTATCTTTAGGTAGATGAATTGAGCTCTACCGTACTGAACGTGATAAATTTATCTAATTATTCGTAGGCTGGGTTGAGTCAATTTACAACTTTTATGCCAAAAGCTCTCACAAGGATTTCTCAGGTTTTATTATCACCTCAACTACGCGAGCTCCTACAAAATTAAGGACATTTCTAACTAGCTGCTGGGGTTTTTTCTGAATGAGATTTCGATTTATGAGCGAAATTACTACTTTCGATCGTTAAAATCATAAAATAAGAAAATATTATGCCCGTCGGTAGATATTCTAGTAATACTTATTAAGTAAAATTAAATTACCATCAAGGGAAAAAAACTCACAACGTAACGCAAGGGTTAATCTTTTATGACTTATCCAGATCGATCGGGCAATCCACTCACTGAGCCTACAATCGTCAATCCGCTGGTGGATTACCACGACCAAGTGAGGTGGGGGCCAATTTTGGCAGGAATTGCGATCGCTCTGGGTACTCAACTAATTTTAAGCGCTTTGGCAATGGCGATCGGATTAAGCGCGGGTGCAACAGGCGCGGATGCAGGTTCCGTTGGTTTTGGGGTCGTAATTTGGTCGATTATCAGTTTGCTGATTTCCCTATTTTTGGGCGGTTGGGTAATGGCTCAAAGCTGCGGGCCGATGACCAAGAAAACAGCTTTTTTGAATGCAGCAATTCTTTGGGGAGCTACATTAGCACTTAGTGCTTGGTTATTAGGAAGCGGGATATCGGGTGCTGTTGGCGCTGCGGCTGCTAATGCTGGAGAAATTGCCAATCAAGTACAACAACAGGGCGGCGTTAATATACCCAATCAAGCGCCGAATGTAGACCCAAATCAAGTTCGCGATATAGCTGGTAATACAGCTAAAGCTGTTTGGTCATTTCTACTTGGCTCTTTGCTGAGTTTGGCAGCGGCAATGATTGGTGCTGCTCTTGGCGCTCGCAAACCTCGCGTTTATGCTTGATTAGGGATGATAAAACCTGACAATTCAACAAGCACAGCAGCGAGTCGAATTATTTTATACCGTTGGGATGATGATTCATCCTTTCTTGGAGAAGATGAACGAGCTAAAAACCTTTTCTAAGGTTTTGGCCTAGAGATTTAAAAGAAGATAAAGCGATGCAACAGCAGAGGATCTGGCAAAAATATACAACGTTAACAAGTTCGATATTGTTAACGCCAACGGTTTTAGTTGCTCCCTCGTTCGCCGCTGATACAAATCAAACACAGATTCAAGGTGAATCTTTACTAGCGCAAGTACCGGATAGCTGTCGCCAGGTTATTGCGAGGAATGGTGTTAATGTTCGGCGACAACCGACGGCTAACAGCGAAGCGGTTGGCATCATTGATTCCGCACGAAATGTGACGATTCAAAATCTTGGTGAGAATGGCTGGGTGCCGATTACAGTGCCTTTGAGAGGCTACGTCCAAGCGGGAAACCTGGCGTGTTGTAGTTAATTGAAAAAACAGTGATGGATGACCAATCAAACCTAAAAAAAGAAACTAATTCACAGCAAAAACCTGGTTTGTTAAATTTCATTGCCGAGACAACAGAATCTGCACTGAATACAGGCAAAGCGGTTTTTGACACAGCAGTTGATTGGGGGCAAGCTGCTGCTAAACAAACTTATCGATTGATTGGACAAGCGACGCAAGGAACCGGAGATGCGGTAACTTATGTGGGCAATCTTCCCTTTGTTAAACAAGTGGCGGGGGTACTCAGGCTTGATTGGTTAGTTGGGGTTAGCGATCGCATTGACTTAGCCAAAGCCGAAGCTCAAGTCAAGCAACTCCAACAAAAGTATCCCAATGAATATCCCAGCGAAATTGCCCATCGCATTATGGTGGAAAAAGCGATCCACGCCGGTGGTGTCGGATTTGCTAGCAGCATTTTACCCGGTGTCGCGGCTGCACTGCTGGCGATCGATTTAGCCGCGACTACTGCAATTCAAACCGAAATGGTTTATGAAATTGCCGCCGCCTATGGGATGGATTTGCAACAGCCAGCCCGAAAAGGCGAGGTTTTGGCAATTTTTGGGTTAGCGCTAGGCGGTAGCAACGCAATGAGAGCTGGTTTGGGCTTTTTACGCAACGTACCGCTGGCTGGCGCGATGATTGGTGCGAGTACGAATGCTACGATGCTGTACGCGCTGGGATATGCGGCGCGCGAGTTTTACGAAGCCAAACTGAGGGAAGATACTGAAGAACCTGGAACCGAAACATTGCAAGCGATTCAGCAACAAAGCGAGAAATATCTCGATCGGGCGATCGCGCAGCAAGCAGTGATGGATCAAATTATGGTTCACATGATTTTGGCAAGTTATCCCAACAAAAACTGGGAAGATATTCTGCCAGAATTGAAGGCATTGCAATTAAATGCCGATTCTCTCAAAAGGATTGCTGCTAACATCAAGTCCCCCAAACCATTGGGTGCATTGTTAGAGCAACTTAACCCCGACTTTGCAGTACCGCTATTAGCTCAATGCCGTCGCATTGCCGAAAATAGCGGAGAGGTTTCCGAAGCAGAACAGAGGGTGCTGGATGCGATCGCACAAAAACTCAACGGTCAAGATGTGGCTTCGATATCCACTTGAAAAAAATTGTTGGTGCGTTAGCTTTCTGCGTAACGAACCATCCCCAATATTTACTGTGGCTGTGTAAGTCCTAAATTAGCCTCACGTTACAGTAATTTACCGCCTTAAGATAGAGTTTGACATGGCTAATTTTAATACAATCAATAACCACTGATGCAAGAGGAAGTTTTATGAAAGCAGAAATATCCGGAGTCTGGGACAAGATTGAGAGCATGATCGATGGCTTCATTGTCCTGCTGCCTAATATGATACTAGCGTTAGTTGTTTTTGGAATCTTTTTCTTTGTTGGGAGGTCAATTAAGATATCGGTCAGGCGGCTTACCCGCAACCACCGCCAATCCCGGAATTTGGGACTGGTGTTGGGAAGGTTAGCGCAGGGTATTACTGTTTTGGTTGGTCTGTTTATTGCCTTGTCGATTATAATTCCCACATTTAAAGCAGGCGATTTGGTGCAACTGCTGGGAATTAGCGGGGTAGCGATTGGTTTTGCCTTTCGCGATATCTTACAAAACTTCCTAGCTGGTATCCTAATTCTTTTGACTGAACCGTTCCAAATCGATGACCAGATTGTGTTTAAAAACTTTGAGGGAACCGTAGAAAATATTGAAACTCGCGCTACAACAATCCGAACCTATGATGGTCGCCGGATTGTAATTCCCAATGCGGAATTGTTCACCAATTCTGTTACTGTTAATACCGCCTTTGATAAACGCCGGATGGAATACGACGTTGGTATCGGCTACGGCGACGATCTTCACCGAGCCAAGCAGTTAATGATGGAAGCCATGCACAGTGTGGATGAGGTTTTGAAGGACCCTTCTCCTGACGTGCTGCTGATGGAACTTGCAGGAAGTAGCGTCAATATCCGCGCTCGATGGTGGATTGCTCCGCCGCGACGAATGGACGATCTGCGATCGCGCGACAAGGTACTTTCTGCGATTAAGGAAAAGCTGAGTGCCAATGGCATCGACTTGCCCTTTCCTACGCAGCAAATTTTGTTTCACGATCAAACCGAAGAGACGGATGGCGATCGCAAACGTCAACGCGAAGGATGGCCCGCTGGTAATGGCGAAGTTCCCAAACCCCGCAGCATCAGCGGTTCTCTGCAAAAACTAATTGAACTGCGATCGCAACCTGACGGCAACGGACAATCTTCACGCCACCCCAACTCATGAAAAATGTCAAATTAAGCAAAATTTGGGACTCGCTGCACTCTAGCTACTGGTTTATCCCAACGTTGATGGCGGTGGGATCGATGATTTTAGCGATCGCAATGCTGACACTTGACCGCACGGGTAATATACCAAACTGGAGGTGGATTTACACGGGTGGAGCCGATGGTGCGCGAGCGGTTCTTTCATCGGTTGCCGGTTCAATGATCAGCGTTGTTGCTACAGCTTTTTCTATTACTATTGTGGCGCTTCAGTTGGCGAGCTCCAATTTTGGGCCCCGATTGCTGCGTAGTTTTATGCAGGATACGGGCAATCAAATCGTGCTTGGCACTTTCATTGGCACGTTTATTTACTGTTTGCTCGTACTGCGAACCATTCATGCAGAAGGAGAAGGATACAGTCTCTTTGTACCCCAACTCTCGGTTACAGTTGGTACCGGATTGGCAATTGCCAGTATCGGCGTACTGATTTACTTTATCCATCACGCATCAACCATTATTCAAGCGTCCCATGTAATTACTCAGGTTAGTGGCGATTTAGACAAAGCTCTAGATCGTCTATTTCCCGAAAAAATCGGAGAAGGTAAAGCGAACAACTCGCGACAAGTGGGAGAACTTCCTGCAAATTTTGACTCAGAAGCAAGTCCAATCAAAGCCACTGGTGAGGGTTATTTGCAAGCAATCGATGACGACGAATTAATGAAAATTGCCCGTCAGTACAATCTGCTTCTACGTCTTAAAACTCGACCGGGAAAGTTTATCGTCAAGGGCAGCGATGTAGCGATGGTTTTCCCGGAAAAAGGGGTGAATCAACGCCTGAGCCAACAGATTAACGATGCTTTTATTCTGGGCAAAGAACGGACGGAATATCAAGATGTAGAATTTCCCATCGATCAGTTAGTTGAAATTGCCTTGCGTGCGATTTCTCCTGCTGTCAACGATCCGTTTACTGCGATTCGGTGTATCGATCGACTCAGCGCCGGATTATCCCGCCTCGCTCAAAGGGATTTTCCCTCGCCGTATCGCTACGACGATGAACAGAATTTGCGCGTCATTGTTGAAGGAGTGACATTTGAAGGGTTAGTCGATGCTGCATTTAACCAAATTCGCCAGTACAGTAAATCAGATGTGGCGGTAACAATTCGCTTATTGGAAGCTATAGCTTGCATCGCCACTTACACCCGCAATTCCAAACAACGAGAAGCTTTACGCCGTCACGCGGATATGATTTTAAATAGTAGCCTCGAACAAATATCTCAGGAGCAAGACCAGAAAGATGTGCAAGAGCGGTATCACCAAGTCCTTAAAGCTTTAAAACAGGATTAATTTGGTTGAGCAGAATTATGGTAATAACAGCAGCTTTACGATCGCCTCCTAATACTTTAGCTCTAACCGCGCTGATTGCCATTGGTTTAGCGCTGACACATTTATTTTGCGGCAAGTTGCGGTTTGCTCCTATTCCTCGCAGTGGCTGGCTTTCAGCGGCGGGTGGGGTTTCGGTAGCTTATGTTTTTGTGCATATTTTACCGGAATTAAATCTGCACCAAGCGGTATTAGAGCAAGTAGAAGCAGGAGTTATTTCCTATCTAGAACACCACGTTTATTTAATAGCTTTGTTAGGATTGACTGTATTTTACGGCTTGGAGCAAATTGCAAATTTATCTCGTCAGCGTGGCGAAGAGGATGTGACCAGTCCTGGTGTTTTTTGGTTGCACATAGGCTCTTTTTCAATCTACAACGCTCTGATTGGCTATCTGCTGGTGCATCGGGAAGAACCGGGCATTACCAATCTCCTGTTGTTTTCTTGTGCAATGGCCCTGCACTTTGCAGTGAACGACTCTGGTTTGCGGGAACACCACAAACATATTTATGACCGCATCGGACGCTGGATACTAGCAGCAGCTATTATTCTGGGGTGGGTGTTGGGTAGCGCTACTGAAATTGGAAAAACTGCGATCGCAGTTTTATTTGCTTTTTTAGCCGGAGGAATTGTTCTCAACGTCCTCAAAGAAGAATTGCCAGAAGAACGAGAAAGTCGGTTTTGGGCATTTGCTCTTGGTGCTGGAATTTACAGCGCTCTTTTATTGGCTTTGTAGAGGAATCCAATAAAGCCAAAACGTTCGAGTTTAAAAGCCTTAGAAGGAGCAAATCGTTCTTTCAGACGCAGTTTAAAATTAGCGGGATGATTTTTCCTAGCACTGCTACCAACTGCGGCGGTATTAACAGTCTTAACTTTAGTCGAAGTTCTGAGCGTAGTTTAAATGCTTAACAGCTTACATCTAGTGGCAGACTTTTTACTCCATCATATAAATGTGTAGTTACTAAGACTACCCAGTTATCAGTTGTGGTGATTTCACGCCATATATTGTCTGCCAACTCTTGCAGTTAAAGAGCCACTTTTTAGCCATTACCTGAGTCATCTATGATGAGGGTGAAGCCCGTTTTTTGGGATTTGTGGGTAAAAACATCGTCTCTCGCGACGACACCATTTATCGAAGCATGGGAACATGGTGGTGGGAGTTGTTTCCTTTATGAGAGTTTTTCGACGTGAAAGCGCCAACTACACTACAATGGATTTTACAATAAAAGGCACTAATTTTTTGTTTAAGTCCCTATAACTTATATCTTGCACCATTCTCAAGTAGCCTTTTAGGAACAGGCTTTCCGGCCTGTTCCACAAGAAAATTTATCTTTTGTGGAACGGGCCGGAGAGCCCGTTCTTGAGAATGGTGCAAGATGTGAGTATAATCAACATTAAAGACCGCAGCCTGTCAAGAGGTGTTGGAAGATTTATGTGTGTCAACTTAGGGCATATCCTGCATGAAAGCTACGAAATTATCGCTTTGTTGGGACAGGGAGGGTTTGCTAGAACCTACACGGCTGCACAAATAAACAAACCTAATAATCCTCTGTGCGTTGTTAAGGAAATTCCTTTTCCCCCATCGAACGATCCGCGCGTCTTGGAGAGGGCAAGGAAGCGATTTGAAAGGGAGGCTAGCGCTTTGCGCCGTCTCGGCAAAAACTCGCGCATTCCCGAATTATTCGATAGCTTTGAAGAAAACGATTATTTTTACTTAGTTCAAGAATACGTTAAAGGACATCAGCTCAGTAAAGAACTCACTGCAGGCGATCGGTGGAATGAGCAAAATACCGTTGCTTTGTTGCGGGAAGTTCTGGAAATATTAACATCTGTCCACAAAGAAAATATTATTCACCGCGATATTACACCTTCTAACTTAATTCGGCGCCAAACAAATCAACAAATTGTTTTAATAGATTTTGGGGCGGTCAAAGAAATCAGCACTTTTACCTCTAACTCTACTGGTGAAATATTAACATCGCAGGCGATCGGCACTAGGGGTTATATGCCTGCTGAACAATACAATCCGCAGTCTACCCCGCAACCCTACAATGATATTTATGCAGTAGGAATAATCGCGATTCAAGCCCTCACCGGGCAGCTTCCCACCAATCTGCCACAAGACCCCCATACTTGCGAAATTATCTGGGATTACTCGACGCCCGATCGCCCTGCGGTAAAAGTTAGCGACAAGCTTAAAAATATTTTAACTAAGATGGTGCGTTTCCACTTTCAAGACCGCTACCAATCTGTTGAGGAAGTTTTGCAAGACTTGGATTTGTCGATCGTCCCAGGGCCCCAGGTACCCAAAACTTCGCGGAAGTTGCGATCGGGCTGGCGCTGGCTGCTGTTCGGCGTGGCGGGAATTGCGGCTTTTGGGGCGATCGTATTTTTAATCCCCAGAATTTCCCCGCTAATCCCCAGAATTTCCCAGCAACCAACGCTGGCTACACCCCCCGCCGATGGTGTAAGTTCCGGCAAAAAACTCCTAGTGCAAACCTCCGCCCTGTGGTCAAAACAAAGGGGAATCAATGAGTTTGCCGACTCAAATTATCCCGAAGCTTTAAAATTGCTCAAACAGTCCTGGCGGGAAGACCGCAGAGATCCAGAAACTTTAATTTACATCAACAATGCTCTGCTGAAGGCAATAAATGCAGAATATTACACGATCGCAATTGTTGTTCCTATCCGTCGAAATCAGGACGGCAGCATCCTCAACGCAAATTTAGCAGAAGAACTGCTCCGTGGCATTGCTCAAGCTCAAACCGAAGTTAATTTAGGTCTTCTGGCTGCAAATGAGAACAATAAAGATTTTCCCGGTCAACGCTTTCTCGAACCAAAAGCTATTAAAGGAAAAGGTCTCAAAGTCATCATTGCTGATGATGGCAATATCAAATCCTACGCCGTTCAAAGGGCTAATTCTCTGGTCGCTCAGCCCGATATTCTAGCAGTCATCGGACACTATACTAGCGACATGACTGTTGAAACAGTAGATATTTACAATCAAAATAAACTCGTAGCCATTTCTCCGGGAAGCACAACAGAAGAACTGACGCGAAAACCTCGAAAATTTTTCTTTCGGACGGCTCCGACAACTAGCATAGAAGCTGAATCTTTAGTAAATCAACTGCTAGGGGTCGGCGAGAAAAAAGTTGCAGTATTTTACAATCCCAACAGTCCGTTTAGCGCTTCTTTGTGGGAAGAATTTAAAGAGCAATTTGAAGCCCAAGGAGGCTCAACTTTTAGAATTAGGAATTATTACGATTTATCTAAAAATAATTTAGACGCCGAAGCAGCAATTAAAGAAGTTGAGAAAGCCGGAAAAACAGCCTTACTTGTCATTCCCGACGGTCAAGTCACTAATTCCCTGGAAAATGCGATCGCAATGATTAAAGCTAATGGCGATCGCAATTGGATTGTCGGGCCCTGGACTCTGTACGAGCCGAGAACGTTAGAAGTAGGAAAAGAGCTAAAGTCTGTTGAAAAACTGGGCATATCTGTGTTTTGGCATCCGTTAATAAGTTTTGACAAAAAATTTCCCCAAAACGCTGAAAAATTGTGGGGCGGCCCGGTCAATACTCGATCGGCTTTAACCTACGATGCCGCCCGGACACTGATTAAAGCCCTAGAAATGCAGCCAGAACCCAGCCGTGAAGGAATGCAAAAAACTTTAGCCGATCCCAACTTTAAAGCCGAGGGAGCTACGGGTATAATAGAGTTTGACTCAAAGACTGGAAACCGGAAAAATCCTCCTAAACGAGTGGCGCATATTGTACCGTGTTCTAGAGAACAGTTTGGAGTTACATTTGTGCCGATCGAATTTCCCACAGCCGCAGCCGCAGGTTTAAAGTGCGATTGAATTGATATCTTGTGGCATTTTCCACAAACCTTACAATAAAATTTACTCTTTGTGGAAGAGGCATCTTGCCTGTTGTTAAGAATGATGCAATTTTAAAGTGCGATTGAATTGATATCTTGTGGCATTTTCCACAAACCTTACAATAAAATTTACTCTTTGTGGAAGAGG
>NZ_JAUBTI010000122.1:0-17969 GCF_036702415.1 Microcoleus sp. D3_18a_C4
GTACAATACGCGAGCGGGGACGCTCGCACTGTAAATGCAAAACTGAGATGCTCCCATATCCATCGGCGATTGAAATCGCTTCTTGTAAAACGAAATGCTTCTCTAAAAGACGCAAGAATAAAGCAGAAGCGCCATTCTTAATTCAACCAAAACTCAACCAGCTAAAAACAGTATCAACTGTCAATTCTAATTCAATTTTATCAATTATTGGCAACAGAGCAGCACCTTTATACAGTTCTACTTTTTGTCCGGGAAATACTGCCAAAATACTCTCTTCTTCTGGATCTAGTAACCACCCCAACTCAGTGCCGTTTCGCGAACAGTGGAGTAAATTACTCAGCACTTTTGTTTGGCTTTGGTTTGGAGAGAGAATTTCAATCGACCAGTCGGGATTAATGTCAAAGCGGTTAGCAATTCTACCAGACGGCAAAAAAGGAATTCTTTCCCATCGGAATACTGCTACATCTGGCACGATTGATGCCCCGCCAAAAGTGCAGCGCAACTCGGGAAAAGCATTGGCAATTTTCCGAGTTTTCGCTACTTGATTGATAGTCTTGCAGAGTTCACCTTGAAGTACGCTGTGTTCACCTTGAGGCCTGGGCTTCTGAATGATTTGTCCCTCAAGAAATTCTGAGGCCGGTTCAGTTTCAGGAAGTTTGAGGAACTCGTCTAAGGCGGGTTTGGGTTTAACGATCGCAGTCATAGGTTAATTCTCCCGATCCGAGAAACACTGAACGGCACATCACAATTGTAGGCGATCGCTCTTTAATTCCCGCTGCCCTTGTTGCACTTACCTCTTAGCAATTACCTAAGCTGTTCTGCATTTAAATGGTATGTCAAAAAATTTTAAAGTCTTGTGGGGTGGGCGTCCCGCCCGCCCTCAATCTACAATTTAAATGCGCGACAGCTTATTAGCAACTACCTATTACTGATAATTAACAATTCGATCGAAGCTAGCAGCTTCCAAACTCGCACCGCCTACCAGAACCCCGTCAATCTCAGGCATCGCCATAACTTCATCAATATTCTCCGGTTTAACAGAGCCACCGTACTGAATTGGCACGTCAGGATTAGTCAATTTACTGCGAATCAAACCAATAACTCGGTTAGCTTCCTTAGCTTCGCAAGTATCGCCAGTGCCGATCGCCCAAATAGGCTCGTAAGCAATGACCAACTTATTTTGGTCAACATCAACCAAATCTTTTGCCAACTGAGAAAAAATGTGAGCTTCTGTTTCGCCTGCATCTCGCTGCTGCTTGGTTTCCCCAACGCACAGAATCGGAATTAAATCGTATTTCTGAGCAGCTTTCAGCCGCAAATTCACCGTTTCGTCAGTTTCCCCAAAATATTGGCGCCGCTCGCTGTGGCCGATGATGACATAGCGCACACCAAGTTCACTCAGCATTGGCCCGGAAATTTCCCCAGTAAAAGCTCCAGACTCTTGCCAGTGGACGTTCTGAGCACCGAGTCTGATCCGGCTGCCGTGCAAATTTTTCGAGAGGACAGCCAAGGAAGTGAAGGGAACGCAAAGCACGACTTCCCGTTCCTCTGGGGTTTCCGTCAGGCAGGACATGAATCCTTGAAGAAACTCTAGGGATTCTGCCCTAGTTTTGTACATTTTCCAGTTGCCAGCTATAACTATTTTCCGCACTATTTCTTTAAGTCCTTGTCCTTACAACGCAATTTATAGTCTAAAGCTTTAGCGTACCTTTCGATCCTTCATTGCCCAAACTCGATTCGAGCTTGCTCAACTAAGTCAACGGTGACGACTTCGGTTTCGGCTTCGCGGGCCAACTGCTCGATGCGGACGCGAGCTTGTCCCCGGACAAAATAGGGAATATTTTTCAGCTTCGCCTTGGCTTCTGGTGTCCATTTTAGATCGTCGGAAAATTCGGAATCGGGCATGGCGTTTTGAGCGATCGACTACAAGCCTTCATGTATCAGGCTTTGATGGAAAGCCTGGATGTCTTAAATTTACCACGAGTTGCGATCGCCCCACACCTTCTCACTCTGCCTTAAATTTGTTGCCTAAAATCGCCGACGCTTCTTGTAAAAGCTGATTCTGCTCTTCTCGAATTGCCTCCAACCTTGTCAAAATATTAGCAAGTCGTTCCTGAGACTCCAAACTGTTTGATTCAACTCCCCTCAATTGTAAAGCTGAATTATTGTTGTATTCTAGATTCTTTGAAACCAAGGAGTTTACAGCCACTCCACCGAAATTACTTACAGATTTAGAGCCAAAACTCAAAACCCCTTGCATAAATTTTACAGGGCTTTGCAGAATAAATAACCAGCCTTTTGCAAACAAGCTACCTAAAGCCTGAAAAAAACCTAAGATACTCAATATAAATAGCAGCAAAATTGCTAAAGATACCAACGGGTGATTTACCAACCAGAAGACGAGAGGGTGAGAATCAATCCAATCTTTGACAGTACCATTGATAGCACTTTGGAGGGCATCTGAAGCGGCATCGCTCATATTTCCCGCCTTGTTAATGCTATCTTCTAATGAAGTCTTAGCCTTTTCTGTAGCTTGATTTACACTTTCTACAGCTTGGCTAGTGCTTTGATTCAGAGTATTGACCGCAGAGTTAGTAGTTTGATTAATAGTTTCTTTCTTCTGTTGCCGCCGAGTGAGAAACAGCATCAACAGCTTTGTTCGTACTTTCACTGACGCGACTAACTGCTTGATTCGTGACTTCCGATATAGAAATTCTCGCTTTTTCGGTTTTCTCCGCTACAGTACCTAAAGCATTGTTCGTAGCTTGATTAACAGTATTGACTGCAGAATTCGTAGTTTGAGTGAGAGCTTCTTTTGCCTGAGACGCAGTTTCGGAGAGAGAATATTTAGCTTCTGCTGTTGCTTCGGAAACAGAATTAACTGCTTTGCCGACTTGTTCCGTCCAAACTTCTTTCGTTTTTTGAACGCTTTGAGAAAAATTTTGAGAAAAGTCAGGGAGTGCTACTGCCATAGTAAGTGATCTCCATCAAGTTAATTTACTCTTTCCCAGTGGTTATAGTATATAGCAATGCTTGCAGGAGTCATAAATTTTTTACCCCACTCCAACCCTCCCCGAACTCGCGGGGAGTCCGTAAGAAATTCACAAATGATTCGAGAATTGCTATAGTATAGCTTCCATGCCCCCATGCTTTGAAAGATTGTGCCAACGCTTTGACGATGTGTGCCCGACTCAAGCCCAAAGACATGAGTTTAGACACTATCTGGGGGGATTATTGGGAGAAAAAAGAGAAAAAACCTATCCCAGCTCGCGCAAAACGCTGTAGATGTTTCTTAACAAAGCTTACGCCTTTTTGCAGTCAGAGCTTCCTGGGGCGAACAAACGCTCAACCAAGGGCGAAGCTATAGGTGATAGTGTCACAATCAGATGTATTCCCCAAAAATAGATCGGACGATCGCTCAAATATGAGGCAGGAATTTGATGCACCTGAAAAAGGCTGAATTAAGTTGAGAAATATAGCATATTATCCCAGCGACGATCGCGCGATAACTGGCGATCGTTCGTCAAAGCTCGCTCGGCGTTGTAAAAACTGTTTAACGCCCCCAAAAATAATTACATATTTACAAAAATTAGCGCGAGTTACCAGACTTTCTATCTCCGAAAAAAAGCGATAAATTTTAAGTAGACTGTGGTTGGTGGTTTAACAAACCCGACGCTGCCTAAGATGTTGTTGCGGAAGCTTAGCTGGTGTATAATTTATGACATATTGGCCCAATTTTCACTTTCCATCTCAAGCTCAAAATATGCTACGCTAAAATGTTTGCAGAGCTTAAGATACACCCTGACGTATGTATCAATCATTAGAAGACTCAGCCATTTCGACTAACCCATCTACGGCACCGTCCCCTCTAATTCTCATTGTGGATGACGATGCCTTGATTCGTTTGCAACTCCGACTGTATTTACAGAAGGAAAAATACCGAGTGGCCGAAGCTACAGATGGGTTGACAGGGCTAGCAGCTTATGAGGAAGTACATCCAGACCTGATCCTGCTAGATGCAGTGATGCCTACTATGGATGGTTTTGCTTTTTGTCAAAAATTATCTGAAGTGCGTGAGAGCGATCGCCCACCTATTTTGATGATTACTAGCTTAGAAGACAAAGAATCTGTCGATCGAGCGTTTGCAGCGGGAGCCGCTGACTATATCACTAAGCCGATTCACTGGGCTGTTCTGCGACAGAGAGTGCGACGGTTGATTAAGCAATTCCATTTGCAACAGCAACAAACCCTACTTTACAACCAGCTAGAGGCCGCCAATCGACAATTAAAATACCTCGCGTCAATTGACGGTTTGACTCAGATTGCCAATCGCCGTCAGTTTGACCAACAGCTAGAGGAGGAGTGGCGACGCATGACGAGGCACCAAACTCCTTTGTCACTGATTTTGTGTGATATCGATTTCTTCAAGCCTTACAACGATACTTATGGACACCAAGCAGGGGATCTATGTTTACAGCAAGTGGCGACAGCTCTCAATCGCAGTATTAATCGAGCGGGAGATTTAGTAGCACGTTATGGAGGTGAAGAATTTGTAGTGATTTTATCCGACACCGAGCTGGAGGGAGCCGTCCAAATCGTTAAGCAAATGCAGGCTCGCATCCAAGATTTAGCAATAGTTCATAAGAGTTCTCCGCATCATTGTATTACGCTCAGCTTCGGTATTACCAGTGTGATTCCTAACCAAGAAAGCTTACCAGAAACTTTAATTACTGCTGCCGATGCAGCACTTTATCAAGCCAAAGACAAAGGCCGTAATACTTTTTGTACCAAAATTCATACAGTTAAGGAATTCACCCGTTAAATCATAAGGGTCAAAACTATGCCTCTCGTCATTTGGAATGATTCGTTAACTATTGGTATTCCCGAAATTGACCGCCAGCACAAACAATTGATCGATCAACTCAATACCTTAGTGGATGCCATGTTGGCAAACCGTGGAAAAGAAGAAATAAAAGGTATTGTAGATTTTTTAGACTTGTATGTAGCACAACACTTCGGATTTGAAGAAAATTGTATGCAAAGATACAAATGCCCATTTGCATCTAACAATGCAGCGGCTCATACCAAATTTATTAAAACACTGAGTGAAGTTAAACAAGAGCTACAAACCAAAGGATCGAGCCTTTCGTTAGCCATTAAGCTTAATGAACAATTGCTAGAGTGGTTCGTGAACCATATTAAAAAAGTCGATCGAGAACTCAAGTCCTGCATAAGTAAGCCTTAATTTTACTCTTAAAGCTTAAATAATCGGTGGTGCGCTCTTCATGGAAAGTGTCAGGTAAATAACAGATCGGGTCTATGGCGCTTTTTTTATCGGAATCAGGTCCTATTCAACAACTAGCGATTATAAAAGTTTATGGGAGGGGCTAGCTCAATGCGTAATAAAAGATGGTTAGGTGCGATCGCCCTTCTCACTGGTGCGGGTGTTCTGGGCAACCATTGCAATTTGTCTCTTTTCTTTGGGGTTGATTTCCTCTTTGGCAGTATTCCCATACTGATTATTACTTACTACTTCGGCTGGGGCTGGGGAGGCGTGGCTGGTCTAATTGCAGGCAGCTATACTTATATCCTTTGGCATCATCCATACGCCACGATTATTTTGGTAATTGAGGCTCTGTTTGTAGGGTTTCTTTGCAAGAAGCGCCAACAGCCAAATATCCTTTTATTCGATGGGATTTACTGGTTCTTAATTGGAATGCCCCTCGTTTGGCTTTTCTACAGTCAAATGATGCACATGGAGGCGAATCAGACCATCCTCGTTATGTGCAAGCAAGCAGTCAACGGCATTTTTAATGCCTTAGTTGCCAGCTTAATCATTTCGTATGCGCCGATTTCTCGGTGGATTAGTCCTTCAAAGCATCTCGCCCTCTCTTTACAACAAACTATTTTTCATCTGTTGGTTGCTTTTGTCTTTATTCCAGGACTGATGCTATTAGTTTTTGATGGTAGATACTTTGTTGGTCAAATCCCAACGACGGTGCAAACGGAGTTACAAGCAAACGCAAAAACTATCACTAGCGCAATATCTCGATGGCATCAGCGATACCTCACAGCTTTGAACCAATTAGCTGAAATATCGCTCAGGCGTGAAGCCGCAACTGCTGCTAATCAAGCGATTCAATCATCCGAGCAGCTACAACAAAACATTAGCCTGATCGAGCAGTTGTTTCCAGATTTCGACAAAATTTATGTTGCGGATTCATCTGGAACAATTTTAGCTACTTCTTCTCCTTTAGATCAAACCCGCCGGCGGTTGGTCGAACAAAGCACGGAACATCAATCTCTAATTCCCCTGGCTCAAGAGCGGTTGAGACCTTGGATGACTCCTATCCACAAAGATATATTAGTGGACGAACCTCATGTAGGATTGAATGTACCCCTGCAAGTTCAAGGTCGTTTTCTTGGGCTGATCCACGGTTCATTAGGATTGAGCCAGATCAAAGCTCTCTACATTTTCCAGAGAAACAATCAGCAACTAGCCATTACATTGCTCGATGAAAACAACCGAGTCATTGCCAGTAATCAATCCGATCAAAAGCTTTTGACCAGTGTTCCGGGATCAAAGGACGGCAGCACTCGCACCTTAGAGGGAACCTTGCAGCAGTGGGTTCCTAGCAAGGGCAAGAATCCGATGATCCGTTGGAAAAATTCTCTGTATATACAGGAATTTACTATTAGCTCCGATGTGGAATGGAAATTACGCTTACAAATTCCAGCAGCTCCCTATGTAGAAAATTTACAAAATCGCTACAAGGCTGACTTGAGTATTCTACTCCTCGTCACAATGTTGGCATTTTTGTTTGCAACGCTGGTTAGCGAACGACTGGTCAAGCCATTATCCTATTTAGCTCGTGCGACTACTGACTTACCCAACAAGCTTTCAGAAGAAACATTTGAATGGAAACATAGCTCTGTTACTGAAATCAATGACCTTGCTCGCAATTTTCAATTGATGGGGCTCGTACTCAATCAAAAATTTAGGGAGATTCAACACGCCAACGCTACATTAGAACACCGGGTTCAAGAACGAACGCAAAAATTATCCAGAATCAATCGATCGCTGAAAGCTGAAATTAAGAGACGTAAACAAGCCGAAGCTGAACTAAGAACAAGAGAGGCGACGATACGAGCTTTATATGAAGTTACTGCTACCCAAAATTTCAATTTTGAGCAGCGCATCCAAGCGTTGATTGAGATGGGATGTCAGAATTTTGGGCTTGAATTTGGCGTCTTGGCTCGCGTGCAAGATAACCGTTATGAGGTGATGGTGGCGCGATCGTCTGATGAAGTCCTGAAACCTGGTGATGTCTTTGATATTAAGCAAACTTTGTGCTGTGAAGTTTTAGACACAAATGAACCAGTAACCATCCAACATACAGGCACCTCAAAATGGCGTTACCATCCTGCCTATCTTGCCCTGGGCATGGAAGCTTATATTGGAACACGAGTTTTAGTTGCAGGCAAAGTATACAGTACCCTCAGCTTTTCTAGTAAATCTCCCCGTGCAGACAGCTTTAAATCTGCCCATGTGGAATTACTGAAGCTGATGGCTCAGTGGATTGGTAGTGAAATTGAACGGCATCAGGCAGAAGTCGCTCTGCAAGCCAGTGAAGAGCGGTGGGAACTCGCCCTACGCGGTAGTAATGAGGGGGTATGGGATTGGAACGTCAACACCAATGAAGTATTCTTCTCGGCTCGCTGGAAAGAAATGTTGGGCTACGAAGACCATGAAATTCCCCATCACCTGGACGAATGGAGCAAGCGGGTGCATCCCGACGATCTCGGTGGCGTCATGCAAATAATTCAAGATCACTTTGAGGGCAAAACTTCCTTTTATATTACAGAACATCGAGTTCTTTGTAAGGATGGGAGCTACAAGTGGATTCTGGCTCGAGGGCAGGCGCTTTCGGATGAAGCGGGCAAAGTTGTCCGTATGACTGGTTCTCAGAGCGATATTACCGATCGCAAAAACTTAGAGCAGGAAATTCAAGCCAGAGAGCAATTATTGAATGCTTTCTTTAAAGGAGCTTCCCTAGCAGGGGTGGGGCTGTGTATCCACGATCGGCAGTTGAGATTTTTACAAATCAATGAGGCACTAGCTGAATTTAATGGCCCCTCTGTGGAGGCTCACTTAGATAAGACAACCGATGAGATTTTGGGGGAATTTGCTCCTACTGTAAATGCACTGTTACAACAGGTTTTAACGACAGGAAAACCTTCCATCAACTTGGAAATGAGCACAGCACTATCGAGTCAAACGGGTGTCAAGCGCCACTGGCTCGTTTCTCACTTTCCCATTTTCAAGGATGCAGAGCAGGCTATAGCAGTGGGTTGCATTCTAATTGAAATTAGCGATCGCAAACGAGCCGAAGCAGAACTGCAACAAATGAGTGCGGCGCTAGAAAATGCCGTGGCAGGCATTTCTCGGATTGACCCTCAAGGACGCTATATCTCTGTCAATGTGACTTATGCTGCCATCTGCGGATATCAGCCTGAAGAACTGCTAGGGAGGGAGTGGGAAAACACCGTTCATCCTGAAGATGTTGAGAAGATGGTGGCTGCTTATGAGCAAATGTTGAGAGACGGCAGAGTCGAAGCGGAAGCTAGGGGAATGCGAAAAAATGGCTCTAGCTTCTATAAACAACTGGTGATGGTCTCTGCTTATGACGAGCAAAATGTGTTTGTCGGGCATCACTGCTTCATGAAGGATATTACCGATCGCAAGGAGGCAGAAGAAGCACTACAGCGACAGTTGCAAAAAGCCCTACTGCTGAAGCAAATTACCCAAGAAATTCGTCAAAGCCTCAATGCTCAGCAGATATTTGAAACGGCTGCTATTCAGATTGGGCAAACTTTTGGAGTCAGTCGCTGCTTAATTAGCACATACCAGGACAATCCACTGCCTCAGTTTCCTGTCGTTGCAGAGTATCTAGGAGTGGGATATGGGCACAGCGGGGAGCATGACCTTCTGGCGGCCAGTCCTGCTTATACAAAACGGTTGATGGCTCAAGATGAAGCGATCGCCTCCCCGGATGTCTATTGCGAATCATTGCTCATCTGTGCTCATTCTATTTGTACCAGTCTCAAATTGAGATCGGCATTAGCAGTGCGAACCTCTTACCAAGGAGAACCGAATGGTGCCATTTGTTTGCACCAGTGCGATCGCTACCGTCATTGGACTGCCGATCAAGTGGAGTTGCTAGAATCAGTGGCGACTCAAGTAGGAATTGCCCTAGCTCAAGCCCAATTACTAGAGCAAGAAACTCGACAACGAGAAGAATTAACTCTGAAAAACTTTGCCCTGGAGCAAACTAGACGGGAAGCAGAAGCAGCGAGCCGAGCCAAAACTGAGTTTCTGGCGATGATGAGCCATGAAATTCGCACTCCCATGAATGCGGTTATTGGTATGACGGGACTACTGCTGGATACAGAACTCAAGGCTCAACAGCGAGACTTTATCGAGACGATTCGCAATAGTGGGGATACCCTCCTGAGTATCATCAACGACATCCTGGACTTCTCCAAAATTGAGTCGGGCAAGCTGGAGCTAGAAATACATCCCTTGAGCTTGAGAGATTGCATAGAAGGTGCGATCGACCAACTTGCAGTTAAAGCAGATGAGAAGGATATTGAGTTGGGCTACCTCATCCAGCCTCAGACTCCTAAGTTCATTTTGGGTGATGTCACCCGTCTCCGTCAGATTCTAGTTAACTTGCTCAACAATGCGATTAAGTTTACTGAAACTGGGGAAGTTACCATTTCCGTAGAAGCCTCTCTAGTTGATTCGGACAAAACAATTTCTGAACGAGAGAACTTGTCAGAAAGCTTGTACGAAATCCAGTTTGCCATTCAAGACACAGGCATTGGTATTCCAGCCAACCGGCTCGATCGACTGTTCAAGTCTTTTAGTCAAGTAGATGCTTCGACGACTCGGCAGTATGGAGGGACTGGTTTAGGTCTGGCGATTAGTAAGCGACTTACTGAAACTATGAACGGCACGATCTGGGTTGAGAGCGGAGGCCACGTCGGAGGAACCCCTTCACCAAAATGGCAAGCAGCTAAGCTTAATCGAGTCACAATGGGTTCTACCTTCTACTTCACGATTGTCGCATCCTCTGTTGCTACTGAGTTAGCGGAACCGATGGAAATGCTACCAGAACTATCTGGCAAGCGTTTATTAATAGTGGATGACCAGCCCACTAACCGACAAATTCTGACGTTGCAAGCAGAGAGTTGGGGGATGCAGAGTCTGGCTGCCCCATCGGCTGCGGAAGCGCTCAACTGGCTTGAGAGTGGAGAAGCGTTTGATCTCGCTATTTTAGATATGCAAATGCCACAAATGGACGGCCTCACACTCGCCTCAGCCATCCACCAGCATCCTAAGTGCCACCGTTTACCCCTAGTGTTGCTGACTTCAATGGGCTACCCAGAAGCGAGTTCTTCAGCGCTCTCCACCCACTTTGCCGCTTGTTTAAGCAAACCCATCAAACAATCCCAGCTCTATCAAATACTGATCCATGTGCTACAAGCTCAACCGAAAAAAGTTCAACAACAGCTCCCTATATCTGTCGAGGATGATATGAAACTTGCCCAGAGACTCCCACTGCGAATTCTTTTAGCAGAAGATCATCTGGTAAATCAGAAGGTGGCACTGCTGCTGTTAGAGCGTTTGGGATACCGGGCCGATATTGCTGCCAATGGATTGGAAGTTTTGGAAGCCCTGAATCGCCAGCCTTATGATGTAGTGCTGATGGATGTACAAATGCCAGAGATGGATGGACTAGAAGCCAGCCGTCGTATTTGCCAGCAGTGGCCGGCTCATACTCGTCCCTGGATTATTGCAATGACGGCAAATGCCATGCAGGGCGATCGCCAGGTTTGTCTTGATGCTGGCATGAATGACTATATCACTAAACCAATTCGACTAGAGGCTCTCAACCAAGCGCTGAGTCAGTGTCAACCCAACCCGGAACCGCAACAGGCCCAAAAGGAGGAATCAGATAGTAACAAGCCAAAAATTGATAGGCCAGCGGTTAACCTTACAGAACTGCAAGCCTTCTGTAGCAGCATCGATCAAGATTCAACCGAGATTTTGAGCTTGCTAGCTAACTGCTACTTGGAGGAAGGTCTAAAGTTGCTAGAAGCTATGAAATTAGCGATCGCCCAAGCGGATACTCAAGCCCTAAACCGAGCGGCCCATACCCTCAAAGGCAGTAGTGCGAATCTAAGCGCGGCTCCTCTGGCCCACCTTTGTGCCACGTTAGAAGTCATCAGTACCTCTGGTCAACTCGATCGAGCCTCCTCCCTATTTGCTCAAATCGAGGTTGAGTACGATCGTGTCAAGAATACTCTCCAACAAGAACTACAAAAAAGCGAAACTAATCTATGAAAGTCACGTGAACAAACCTGACGGTCAACTGACTACAGTTAGACCGCAGGCTTCTTTTTCCTTTTTTTTCTCAGGCTTTTTATAGTGAGGTAGTTCCACCCCCACTTGCTAATATAGTATCAGAGTATTTCCCCAGCATCTTGGGGTATAAAAGAATAATTGTCGGTTTCGGTACCGAAACCCGACGAGCCTTTCATCACGCGGGCGTAATTCCCAACGGGGTACGGGGCACAGCGCTCTGATTAATCCCCTCTAAATATACGCCCGGGACTTCCCGGCTGGTAGTTAAAAAATGGCTAATAAACTCTTTGAGCGAGGATTTTTGGACTCTTTTTAATGCTCGAATAGTTACCGATTTAGTGGCTGCCTAGCTTTATACTGTCTCCGAAGTGACAAAAGAGAGATGATGACTAATGACTAATGACTAATGACTAATGACTAATGACTAATGACTAATGACTAATGACTAATGACTAATGACTGCTGTCGAAGCGGAATCTCGATCGCAAACTCAGTACCTTTCCCCAATTCCGAATTGCATTTTAAAACGCCGCCGTGTTTCTCTACCACAATTTGGTAACTAATTGACAGTCCCAATCCAGTACCTTTTCCCACTGCCTTAGTCGTGAAAAAAGGGTCAAATATCCGTTGTCTCATAGATTCCGAAATTCCCGTACCGTTATCAGAAATCCGAATCACCGCGCTAGGAATAGTACCATTAAGTTGACCGACAGCAGTAGAGATTTTAATTTGAGGAGCTACAGATTGACCAGCGAGCAACTTGTGCGATTCCAAAGCATCGATCGCATTCCCGATTACATTCATAAACACCTGATTCAACTGTCCAGCATAACACTCAACTCGAGGCAAAATGCCGTATTCTTTCACTAGCACAATGTTTGCACCGTCCGCATTAGATTTCAGTCTGTGCTGTAAAATTAACAGCGTGCTGTCAATGCCCTCGTGAATATCAACCGCCTTCATTTGACTTTCGTCAAGACGAGAGAAATTCCTTAAAGACAGAACTATTTGACGGATGCGATCGGCTCCCACCTTCATTGACGATAGCAATTTTGGCAAATCTTCTAGCAGAAATTCCAAGTCAATATCTTCACTCAATTTGTCTATTTCAGGACTATAAGCGGGATATTGCTGCTGGTAAAGTTCCAACAAACTCAGTAAGCTAGCAGTATATTCACTAGCGTGATTGAGATTGCCGTAAATAAAATTAACTGGATTGTTAATTTCGTGAGCAATCCCGGCTACCAGTTGCCCCAAACCAGACATTTTTTCCGTTTGAATCAATTGAGCTTGAGTGTGCTGCAAATCTTTTAAACTTTGAGCGATTTGTTCTGCTTGGCGTCTGGTTTGAGCCAGCAACTCGGCTTGTTGGATAGCTACCCCTAATTGATTGGCAATCTGAGCTAAAAAGTTAACTTCTGAACTTTCCCAACAGCGGGGCCCAGAATGTTGATACGCTGTCAGCAAACCCCAAAGTTCTTTTCCTACAAAAATAGGCGCGCTCGCATAAGCCTTCACCTGAAATTGCTCTAAAATACCGACAACACACTCCGATTGGCAAACTTGATAGATATCGTCAACGGCTAGAGTTTCATTATTGGCATATCTGCCGCCTCGGTTTGACTGCAAATAAGTATCTTGCCAAACCGTACTGATACCTTCCCCTACCAATTTTATCCAGCCATCTTTCACAAACTCGGCGACATAATGGCCGCTCCAATCAGGATTAAATTGATAGACAGCAATTCTATCAACTTGCATAAACTGACAAACTTCTTGGGTTGCAGTCTTAAAAATCGCGTTGATATCGAGAGATTCTCGAATCTTGGCCACCACTTCAAACAGTATCCGCTGTTGCTCTGCTGCCCACTGCAACTCGATAGTTTGCTGCCGCGTTTTAGCAAGCAAATCTGCTTGTTCTAATGCTACGCTCAACTGAGCTCCGACTTGCGTAGCAAACTGGATTTCCGAAGTGTTCCAATTGCGGGAACTGCCGCACTGGTGCACGCACAGCAAGCCCCAGAGTTCGCTGCCATTCATCATCGGCATAATCACCTGAGCTCTAATTTGAAATTGAGCTAAAATAGCAGCGTGGCAGTCGGATAGTCCCGCCGTTTCGATATCTGGCAGCACTTGAATGCGTCCCTGGCTGTATTTATTTGCATAGTTCTCTCCCAAACAACGATCGCGAACTTTCACATCCATTGCTGAAGGAAAATCTGGCAAAACATCTTCGGTAATAAATTCGCCTTCATTAAACTTTGAACTTGGATCGAAGCGATAAATCCCAACTCTATCTGCATTTAAAATCCGCCGCAGTTCGGTAGTTGTCGTGCTAAAAATTGTATCTAAATCGAGAGATTGTCGAATCTTAGCAACTACCTCAAACAATATTCGCTCCTGCTCTGCTGCCCGCTGCAACTCAACTGCTTGCTGCTGAGTGTGAGCGAGCAAATCTGCTTGTTCTAAAGCGATGCTTAGCTGAGCGGAAATTTGGGTAGCAAACTTAATTTCGGAAGATTCCCAATTGCGGGGAGCCGAACATTGGTGTATGCACAGCAACCCCCAAAGGTGGTTGCCTTTCATAATCGGTGCAACTAAAGTAGCTTTGACCTGAAATTGCTCCAAGACTTGCTCAAAGCAATCTTGCAGTCCGGCTTGTCTGATGTCGGACATGGCGTGAACTCGCCCCTGAGAGTAGAGATTGGCGTAGTTTTCTCCAAAACAGCGATCGTGCACTTTGACTGCCATTGCTGACACAAAATCTGGCAAAACATCTTCGGACACGAATTCGCCGTCGTTAAATTCTGATGCGGCATCGAAGCGGTAAACCGCCACTCGATCGGCATTTAAAGCCCGCCGCACTTCCTGGGACATCGTGCTAAAAATCTTGTTCAAGTCGAGGGATTTCCGCATTTTTGCCACCACTTCAAACAGCACTCGCTGCTGTTTGGTCAACTGCTGTAGTTGAGCGGTGCGCTTTTGAACTTGATTTTCTAAATTTGTGTTAAGTGCCTCTATTTGTTGATCGAGTTGGTAGTGGTTAATAGCATTGGAAAAGTGGTTGCCAAAAATTAGGAGCAATTCAATTTCTTCAGCATTCCAGTCGCGAATTTGGGCAGTTTTTGACTCTTTCCACGCTTCAAAAGATATCCGAGATTGGGCGAGCCGCTCGTCGCTATCAAACTGTCTCGCCCAGAGAGTTTCGGTGTCAAATTCTTCTCTAAAAATGGTCAAGTAACCAAATATGTGCTGGCGGGTTCTGAGCGGCACGATTAAAATGCTGCGAATTTTGGTCGATCGGAATGCAGGTTGCAGGCTTCTCAAACTGCTAATTTGGTACAAGTCGGGAATTGCCCAAACCTGTTGCTCGCCGGATTTAAAATATTCGTGCCAGACGCTGTATTGCTCAACCTGCGGGTATTTGGCCGAAATTGGCATCTTCGGCCCTGAGCCGCAAGTGTAGACTGTGAGTTCGCCAGTGGAGTTATCCGAATAGGGAACTAGATTCGTAACTTTGCTGCTGTCGGAAATGAATGGCGTGGCGAAAATGCACAGCCTGCCGCCGGCTGCATCTAGTGCTGCTACCGATTCGGCCAAAGCTGTTTGGAGTTCAATCGTCGGCTGGGAGTTAAGGGCTGCGGCGACGCGGTTGACGGCAGATTCCCGTTGAGCTTTCGCCCTCGCTCTGGCGAGGAGGGTTGATTGGGCTATGGCGACGCCGAGCTGATCTGCCACCGTCTGAACGCCTTGGAGTTCGTTTTCTGTCACACTCCGGGACTCGGAGTGGTGAGATACCAACAACCCCCAGAATTCTTCGCCGTGAAAAATTGGTACTACCAAGCAAGCCTTGACGCCCAGTGCGCTCAAGTATTCAGCGTGGCAGGGGTCAACCGCGCGAAAGCGCATTTCGTCGGGCAGCAGTTGGCCGGAAACCGCCTCGCGACGCGGACTTTGGCCTAGCAGCCCGGAATCTATATCGACGATCGATCGCACCTGTAGTTGCGCGAACATTTCGCGGGCGTGAGGGGGAATATCGTCTCCTGGAAAATGCAGCCCCAATAGGGATGGCAAGCGGTTGCCGTTAATTGATTCGGCAATCACTTCACCGCTACCGTCGCTATGAAATTTGTAGATTTTTACCCTGTCTGTTCCCAAGAAGGATTGAACTTCCGCTGCTGTTGCGCTCAGAATTTCGGGTAGTTCTAGAGAGCGGCGAATGCGGTTGGCGATGCGTTCGAGCAAATTTGCTCGATCGAACCTCACCTTGACATTTTCGATCTTTAATGAGTCCATTATTAATCTTTTGCTTTCCTAGCAATAATAGTAAGCGGCCCAAAATTTTTGTGCCTGTTAAAAAATTCGGCAAGCACAGCCATTTAATAAAATATAAATATCCTGATGGCGATCGTCGATTAGTTTTGCACCTGTAGCGATCTGCCTTAAAATTGCAACTTTCCATTGCAACTTTCCATTGTGTGGGATTACAACTTTTGTACTTTAAATATAAACTTTGTACAGCCTGCCTTGCAAGCTCTTTACCCCAACGGATTAAAATTGTCAAGTTTCAAGACTTGCAGAGTCATTCACCGCCACCGATGAAGGTCGCACCGAAATATCTCAGTCCTGGATGCAAAAGCTGGCTGAGGAACGAGCTTACAGAAAGAAACAGCATGGAATTCAAAAGGTTAACTCAGAAATAGGGTTTCTACCTCTAGGATTGTATCTGCTGCTAGCGGGCTGGGAGAATGGTCGATCGACAATCCGCAGCTTTTTCAGATATGGGAGCAAAAAAAAGCTCCTGCCGTTAAGCAGGAGCCTTTTTTGATTAGACAATCAAATCAGGAATAAACTCGATCGATTAGTCTAAGTCTGGCATAGCCAGCACTGGTTCATTTTCGCGATCGATACCCTTCTCAAAGCCAGCGACAGCCGCGCGAGCGCGACCAGCGTGCCACAAGTGGCCGACCAAGAAGAAGAAACCCACCACGAAGTGGAAACAGGCCAACCAAGAACGAGGAGACGTGAAGTTAAACGAGTTAACTTCAGTTGCCACGCCGCCCACAGAGTTCAAAGAACCCAAAGGAGCGTGAGTCATGTACTCAGCCGCGCGGCGAGCTTGCCAAGGCTGAATATCGTTTTTGATTTTGTTCAAGTCCAAACCGTTAGTACCGCGCAGGGGTTCCAACCAAGGGCCTTGGAAATCCCAGAAACGCATCGTTTCACCGCCGAAAATGATTTCGCCAGTAGGAGAGCGCATCAGGTACTTACCCAGACCGGTAGGGCCTTGTGCAGAGCCGACGTTAGCACCCAAGCGTTGGTCGCGGATCAGGAAGGTCAAAGCTTGTGCTTGAGAAGCTTCCGGGCCCGTCGGGCCGTAAAATTCGCTAGGGTAAGCAGTGTTGTTGAACCAGACAAAGCAGGCGGCGATGAAACCCATCAGGGACAAAGCGCCCAAGCTGTAAGACAGGTAAGCTTCACCAGACCAGATTAAGGCGCGGCGAGCCCAGCCGAAAGGCTTGGTCAAAATGTGCCAAACACCGCCACCGATACAAATCAGGCCAACCCAGATGTGACCGCCGATGATATCTTCCATGTTGTTGACGCTGACAATCCAGCCTTCGCCACCAAAAGGAGAGCGAGTCAAGTAGCCAAAAATCACAGCCGGATTCAGAGTGGGGTTCGTGATAATACGCACGTCGCCGCCGCCCGGAGCCCAAGTGTCATAGACACCGCCGAAGAACATGGCTTTAGCTACCAGCAGCAAAGCGCCGCATCCCAACAGAATCAGGTGGTAGCCGATGATGTTGGTCATCTGGTTCTTGTCTTTCCAGTCGTAGCCGAAGAACGAAGAGTATTCTTCGAGAATTTCCGGGCCGCGAACGGCGTGATAAATGCCGCCCAAACCGAGAACAGCAGATGAAATCAAGTGAAGAACGCCAACGACGAAGAACGGGAAGATATCAGTGACTTCACCGCCGGGGCCTACGCCCCAACCCAAAGTAGCGACGTGGGGCATCAAAATTAAGCCCTGTTCGTACATGGGCTTTTCTGGGATAAAGTGAGCGACTTCAAACAAAGTCATTGCACCGGCCCAGAACACGATCAAACCAGAGTGAGCGACGTGGGCGCCCAGCAGTTTGCCGGAGAGATTGATTAAACGAGCGTTGCCAGACCACCAAGCGAACCCGGAGGATTCTTGGTCGCGACCGCTTGCGTAGGAATTAGAGAGCGTTACCACCCGGTAGAACCTCCAACGATTTTAGATTTTGGATTTTGGGTTTTTTTGTTCCCCAGTAGGACACGGGAGTACCGCACCTGCGCCGGGGAATTGGGATTTGGATTTCAGATTAATTTAAAAAAATAAAATTAATCTGAAATCCAAATCCTGATTTTTTTAAAGTGCGTTACCGCGAGGCAGAACTTCTTCAGGGAAGATGAAGTTTTCGTGGGGTTGGTCAGTCGGAGCCATCCAAGCACGAATGCCTTCGTTAAGCAGAATGTTCTTAGTGTAGAACGTTTCAAACTCAGGATCTTC